>NZ_JAASHD010000012.1:0-109472 GCF_019734375.1 Clostridium sp. K04 | reverse complement strand
TTCTATAAATTTAAATTTAATTTCATATGATATCTTAGCTTTTCTTCCCATAAAAATTGCTCCCTCTATAGTAATGACAGTTTTATTATTTTAACTGTCTACTATAAAGGGAGCATATCAGTCCGTGTACTTCTATTATTATTTTATATTTCGGCAAATAAAAATCATATCTATAATTCTCTATCCATTCAAAGTACTTTTTATTAAATTGCGCTATATACTCAATATTCAATTGTGTTAATATGCTAGCAACAAACTTCTCTGGATAACTAAAACCATCACTACACCTAGGACATGAGAAACCTCTAATATACAAATCAGCAACTCTCATACTTTTTTTATAATTACAATCCAAGCATTTACACATTATACTTTTATGACTTTTATTTGAATACTTTATTGCATCAGAACTATTAACCAAAAATTTAATTAAATGTGGCGCTGTAATGGAAATATCATTTATTCCAGGCATTACATCACGTCCACTACATACTGCACATCCCACACTATTTAACAAATGTTCTTCTCTAATCCACTTTTCATATCCATCAACATTACAATGGTATTTATAATATTTTTTATTCTCCTGTATAGTTCTAACCTTTTTCCGTACTTTATCGTATTTTTCAATTTTCTTAGTCCTAATTTCACGCTCTATAATTGTAATATTTCTATTCTCATCTACAAATTTTGTGCCTATTTCAATTTTAAACTCCTTTGTGTAAACATTTAGATAGCTACCCAATGACCCTCTTTTAAAATCTCTAAATCTAATTCGATACGTTTCAAAATTTTTATATTTTATTATTAGAAACTCTCCATCTAAATCACAAATTTTAATTTTACCTTTAATGTTTTTATAGTTAAAATCCACGTAACATCCTACGGAATTTTTCCAATCAATGACCTCTTTATTACAATTACTTCCTCTACCTCTTTTCCTTGGTAATGAATCTAAACATACATATCTCTCCATCATCCCACCCCCAATACAATATTCACCAATTAAATTATAACTCATTTATTTAATATTGCTCAATGGTGATGTTTTTCTACTCAACTCAATAATTGATTCATCCTGTATACTCTGTAGATATATCTTTGTAATATCTATTGTACTATGTCCTAGTAACCTTGATAAACTGTAAACATCCAATCCATTTCGCAATTGAGCCTGTGCATAGTAGTGCCTAATTGTATGTGGCGACACTCTAATACCTTTGATACCTTCTCCACATATCTTTACTATTCGCTCTATTCCCTCCACTGTGAGGGGTCTGCACCTGTAGGATAGAAAGTAGTTATCATAATGCAATATATTGTCCTTCAAATAACCTTCTCTCACTCTTTCGTACTTTATCAGCAATTTCTTGAGCTGTGGTGATATTGGTACTATTCTTTCTTTTCTGCCTTTACCACGCACAAATACAACAGTTTCTCTCACATCTCCTATTCTCAAGGCACACAACTCACTGTTTCGCAATCCTGTATCAACCAACATTGATATGATAGCCTTGTTCCTAATCTCCCTAAAGCTATTGCCCTTGTAGTAATTCAGCATCTTCTTTATTTGTTCATCGCTAAAGCTTTTTATTAATGGCTTCTCTTCCTTCAACCATCCAATTTTTGAAGCTACATTCCCACTATATCCTTCTTGATAACAGTATTTGTAGAAGCTTCTGATATTCTTCAGTATGGTGTTAATATACGTTGTGCTCAACCCTCTTGCCTTCAATTGGTTGAGATACTCTTTTATATGCTGTGGTCTAATTTCCTCTAGCTCCTCAATCTGTTGCTCTACTGTTAAATGCTTTGTAAATTTCAATAGATTGTTTTTATATCCCTTGATAGTCCTTTTAGTGTAATTCCTACATTGGATTTCGTAAATATACTCTCTAACTGCATCTTCTAATAACATAAAAAATACCTCCTGTTATTACATCAGTAACAACAAAAGGTATGTCATAGCCAAATGACTATGGTTTTCCTTGGGTATTCCATAGTCAATTCAGTTTTCACCCATTTCTAGAACTACTAAATTTACTTAAAAGTCCTATTCATCCCATCCTTCTGGGAATTCAGCATTGTGGTAAACTTCTTGAACGTCATCATCATCTTCAAGTAAATCTAACATCTTTTGGAATTTCTTAGCTGCATCTTCATCAATTTCAGTATATGTATCTGGAATCATTTTAACTGCTGCTTCTAAGAATTCTAATCCTTCAGCTTCTAAAGCTTCTCTTACTGTACCAAAATCTTCTGGTGCAGTTGTGATTATGAATACTTCTTCTTCATCACTATTGAAGTCTTCAGCTCCAGCATCTAATGCCATCATCATTAATTCTTCTTCATCAAGGTCTCCCTTTTCTATAACAATTTCACCCTTTTCTTGGAACATAAATCCTACACATCCTGTAGTTCCCATGTTTCCACCACCTTTAGTGAAAGCACTTCTTACATTTCCTGCTGATCTATTCTTATTATCAGTTAAAGTATCAACAATAACAGCAACTCCTGATGGTCCATATCCTTCATAAACGATTCTTTCATAATCAACTGCTGATAACTCTCCTGAAGCTTTCTTTATTGATCTTTGTACTGTATCATTTGGCATATTAGCTGCCTTTGCTTTTGCTATTGCATCTCTTAATTTAGGGTTGTTATCAGGATCTGGTCCTCCATTTTTAACAGCTATCATTAACTCTCTACCTATCTTAGTAAAGATCTTCCCTCTTTTAGCATCTGCTTTACCTTTTTTGTTTTGTATATTATGCCATTTTGAATGTCCTGACATTATTTCATCCTCCTAAATCTTAAAATAATCTAAAAATCTTTTTTATTATATCATAATGAAAAATATTAAACAATTTTTGTGTAAATATATGAATTATAAAATTTTAAATAATCTATTTTCTTCCTTAAAATAAATATCTTTTTCACTCTTTTCAACAATAATCTTTCCATTACTTGCTTCAATTGCTTCTTTTTCAATTTCATCTGCAACTGAAACTTCTGCCAAAATATGAACTATAACCTTATCAGTATATTCAGTATCTTCAATATGCCAATTGTTTTGACCACAGAAATACTGTACTTTACCTATCATATCATAATCTAAATGTAGAGATACTTTTACACCTTGAACTTTCTCAACAACTCCACCGGCTTTTAATGCTATAGATGCTCCTTTTGTATATGCCCTAGTAAGCCCCCCTGCACCAAGTAATATTCCACCAAAATATCTTGTTACAACTACTGCACAATCTGTTATATCAGACTTCTTCATAACCTCTAATATTGGAATACCTGCTGTTCCTTGTGGTTCTCCATCATCACTATATCTTTGTATTCCCATATTTTCGCCTATAACATATGCCCAGCAATTATGTCTTGCTTGTTTATGCTTTGACTTTATTTCTGCTACGAAAGCTTTTGCTTCTTCCTCATTTTCTACCCTTTTAGCATATCCAATAAACTCTGATTTTTTTTCGATAAAACTATCTTCACCATATTCCCTAATCGTTATATATGCCACTGTTGTAATTCCTCCTTAATAATGTCAATTCCCCTTAATATTTCATCTTCATTAACTTGAGAAAAGCCTATCTTAAAATAACTTTCTCCCAAATTTAATCCCCTATAAAATATTGTTCCTGGAGTAATATAAACACCTTTTTCCTTTAATTTATAAAATAATTCTTTTGATTGTATATTTTTATTTTTTATATTTAAATAAAAACTTAATCCTCCCCTTGGATCCATAAATGCTACATAATCCTTAAGTTTTTCATTTAATAGCTTTTTCATTAATTCATATCTTTTTATATAACCATTTTTTAAATCATCTATATATCCAATCCAATAGCCTTCTTTAATATACATCTCTAATGCTCTTTGCATTAGTGTAGATGTTGCTATATCTGTATTAATTTTAGAATTTTGAATACTTTCTCTAAATTCCTCTGGACATATTATATAACCAAGTCTTATTCCAGGCAAAAATATTTTCGAAAAACTCTTTATATAAATAACCCTATCATTAGTATCTAAAACTCTGAAAGGTTCATGCTTTATATTCTCATCAAATATTAATTCTGATAAATAATCATCTTCTATTATATAAAAATCATATTTATTAGCTAACTCTAAAATTTTAAGTTTTTTTTCTTTACTATAACTAATACCTGTTGGATTTTGAAAATAACTCATAGTATAGAAACATTTTATTTTATTTTTCTTAAGGACTTCTTCAAATTTTTTAATATTTATACCATCTTCCTCAATTGGTATTTCAAATACATTAGCTCTTCTAAACTTAAATACAGATAATGCACCAGCATAAGTTGGCTTTTCAACAATAACATTATCATTAATATTTAAAATGGCCTTAGATGCAATATCTATTCCTTGCTGAGCCCCTGATACAATTAATAAATCTTCAACATTTAAAGAATTATCCCAAAATACTTCATTAATTGTGCTTCTTAACTGTGAATATCCAAAAGCTTCTTCTTTAATCAAAGCTTCTGCTCCATCTCTATCTAAAACTTCATTAATAACTTTTTTAAATTTATTTATTGGGAAATTAACTATTCTTGAACTTTCTCCAGTAAAATCTATAATATTGCTATCATATTTATTTTTTATCAACTTTATTTCCTTAGAATACTCTTTCTTAAAATAATCTACAATTTCTCTCTTTTTTGCAAATGTTCCTGACCCCATCTTTTGATATGCATAGCCTTCAGAAACAAGCTTATTATAACAATTTACCACTGTTACATTATTAACCTTTAAAGCTTTAGATAATTCTCTTATAGGAGGAAGTTTATCTCCATCTTTAATAATTCTAGAATTAATCAATTTTTTAATATTTTCTGCTATTTGAACATATTTAGGTTCATAATCATTAAAATCAATACTATACTTTTCCATATTATCCCCCAATAAATTAATACCTCAAATCGTACTCATACAATTTATTATAAAAAATTTAATATCCTAGGTCAAATAAAAAGGTTGTATCAAAATGTAAACTTATCTGATACAACCAACTATTTAACTTAACTAACTATTTATCATTAATAGCCTCAAATGTATTTTGAATAAATACACCTAATGATAGTAAAACACAAATGAATAGTGAAATCCCACCAACATAAGGTATAAATGTAATTATCTTTACAATTAAAGTAAATATAATTGCTGAAAGATATTCATTCATATTTTTTAATATAAATCTACCAAGTATTATACCTGTAAACACTGGTGCTAAATATATAAGTATTCCATAAATAATTAAACTTATTACAGAAATAGGAATTCCAACAATTGTAATACATAATAAAACTGCAGCTATCGGTAAAACAATTAAAGTTGCAAATCCAATTAAGAATGGTAACCAACCTCTATGCTCTAGTTTTTCACAAGCTCTATTGTTATACCTACTACAAAATAAAGTTATTAATATACAAAAAATTATTGCAGTTATAAGACTTATAATTTTCCCTGCAATATTAATTCCAGCAAATAAACTTTCATTGTCATAATCAGTGATTATTTTATCAAAGGTAATTTTACTACTATCAAAATCCCCTAATATAATAGGTTCTTCTTCTCCTCTTACTTCAAATGTTCCATCTACCCTTGCATTTTCACCAATTATTAATTTGCTACAATTAACTTTTACGTTACCAGTAACTGTTCCATTTATTGTAACTGTATCAGCATTAACAAATAAATCTTCTGCTTCTCCATTAAAATTTACATCTCCACTTGCTACATATATACCTTTTGCTTTTGTTCCCTCTTTTATTTCAACACTAGCTGCGGCAGCATTTATATTTCTTTCTACATTTGAATTAATTAATATTGTTGCTCCAGCAACTCTAATACTTCCCCCTACACTTTCTGTTTCAATAGTAATGTTATTTCCAGCTGCAAGAATATCTGCTTCAACCTTCCCTGCAAACTTTAGATTATTTCCTATTGCATATACGTCAGATTGTGCATCTAATGTTTCATTAATATTATTATTTGTAAAAAACTTATTTGATGCGCTATCTAAAGTATCTGCATAAACACTAAATGAAAAACTGCTTACTAATAAAAATCCAATAGCAAATAGTATAAAGCGTTTTAAATTTACCCTCATTAATAATTTACCTCCTAAATTTTCCTATACATTATAGTATATCATACTATAATGTAAATTTCTTCATAATCCAAACTGCTACACTTCCATTTTTAACTTTAAAATTACCATATCCATCATTATCAATTAAAACTTCTTCATCACTTCCCCCTAGTGCATCAATAAACTTTTCACCGGCATATTTTTTACTAATATACATTTTCTTTTCTCCACCTAATCTATTAGTAAGCAAAACTGCCAATCCTGAGTTTTCAACCTCATCTATTCCCTCTCTGGTCCATCCAATTAAATTTTTATCATTAAAATAATCATGCTGTTCTCCATAACTTAAGTTTTTCCTAATCTTCAATAAAATATCCAAACATTTTCCAATTCCATAATACGCAGAACTTGGAATCCCATAATAATCTCCATAAAATACACAAGGATATCCTTCAATTCTTAATAATATTAGTGAATATGCAATTGGCTTAAACCAAGGTTCTACCCAAGATTGCAAAGAACTACCTATTTGCGTATCATGATTATCAACAAATGTTACTGCCTTTGTTGAATTTCTCTCGACAAGTGTTCCTTTAAAAATATTTCTCATATCAAAATCCCCATTACTCCTTGAGGCCTCATAAAAATTAAAATGTAAAGGGACATCAAATAAGGACATTACATTTTTAGTATTTTTTATATAATTTAATAAAACATCTACATTTGAATGCCAATATTCACCCACAGCAAATAATTCTTTTCCACTTTCTTTTCTTAAATACGTAAGCCAATTAACAAAAAAATCATAACTAATATGTTTAACTGCATCTAATCGAAATCCATCAACACCAGTAAACTCTAAATACCATTTGCCCCAAGATTTTAATTCTTCTATAACCTCTCTATTTGAAAAATCTAAATCTGCGCCCATTAAATAGTCATAATTTCCATTTTCATTATCAACATACTTATTCCATTCTTTGCTTAAAAACTTATATATACTATTTCTTTTTGTTTTATCATCATAATCAATTCCATCAAAATCACTCCAATCCCATTTAAAAGACGAATACTTATTATTTCTTCCCGGGAAATTAAACCTTGTCCAAGCTTTAATAATTTTTGCTCCACTAACTGGTATATTCCTATTAAAAAACTCCTCTTCACTTGCTTCAACTTCTTCAACATCATCTCCACCCATTTTATGATTTACAACAATATCAGCATAGCATTGAATATTATTTTCTTTTAACTTTTTAATGGCCTGTAGATATTCATCCTTACTTCCATACTTTGTTTCAACTGTTCCCTTTTGATTAAACTCTCCTAAATCATATAAGTCATATGCCCCATATCCAACATCATATATTCCACCAATACCTTTATATGCAGGCGGAAGCCATAATGCAGTTATTCCTAACTCTCTCAAATTTTCTGCTTCATTTAATGCTTCATTCCACAATTTACATTTTGGCAGTAAGAACCACTCAAAATATTGCATCATAGTTCCATTAAACATGTAAAACCCTCCATAATTTACTAACTTCATTATAAAATTAATTAATATAAAAGATGGCCCTAATATTGTTAAATATTAATTATTCCTTTAAGTACCTATGAATGGATTTTTGAAATTTAGTACTATTAAAATAATTAATATTTTTAAAATAACAATATTAGGACCTATGTTAAAAAGAGACTACTTAAAATTTATTTATCTCATTGTTACAAACATGGATAATCTCACCTCATCTTTAGTATATTATTGAACTCCTATTTATGGACACTTATACTAAAACTAAGAATCTTTTAATCTTAAGTAATCTCTTATTAACTATTACATTATTATATTTATGATGTAATCCTTTGATTTATTATAACTTTCGTCATCAACTTCAACAATCATAAAAGTACCATCATCTCTATATTCTTCTTCTAAAACTCTTCCATTTCTATGAAGAAAAGAATTCATGTCACTTCTATCGTATGGTATTAAATACTCACACTTCTTCATTTTATAAGGAAGATTTTCTTCAATAAGCATTAATAATTCTTCTAAATTAATACCTTCTCTTGCTGAAATTTCTATTGTATCATATTCTGCAGTTGCTTCTTTAATTGCTTCTATCTGCTCTTCTGTAGCCTTATCAATTTTATTTAAAACTAATAATGTTTTCTTATCCTTAGCTCCTAATTCAGCTAAAACTTCTTCAACTGCTCTAATTTGCTCTAAAGCTGTGTCGCTTGATGTATCAACAACATGACATAAAAGATCAGAATATATAACTTCTTCTAATGTTGATTTAAATGCCTCTACTAAATCATGAGGAAGTTTTCTTACAAAACCAACTGTATCAGTTAACGTAATTACTCCCTTATTTTTAAGAACTATTGCTCTAGTAGTTATATCTAATGTAGCAAACAACATATCTGCTTCAAAGACTTTTTCTTTGCCTACAACTTCCTTTTGAGCTGCTACATCACAAAGAGCATTTCTTAATGTTGATTTTCCTGCATTTGTATATCCAACTAAAGATACCTTTGGGATACTTTCCTTATTTCTTTTCTCCCTTTGAGTTTCTCTTATCTTTTTGATTTTCTTTAATTCATCATTTAAATCATATATTTGTTCTTTTATATGTCTTCTATCAGTTTCTAACTTCTTTTCACCAGGTCCTTTAGTACCAATACCTCCACCAGTTCTTGACATTATAGTACCTAAACCTTGAAGTCTACTCATTCTATATTTTAACTGAGCAAGTTCAACTTGAATCTTAGCTTCTCTAGACTTTGCTCTTCTTGCAAATATTTCTAGTATAAGCGTTGTTCTATCAATTACTTTAGCTCCAATTGCAGCTTCTAAGTTTCTTACCTGTGATCCTGATAATTCATCATCAAAAATAACTACATTAGCTCTTAACTTTTGTCTTAATTGGGCAATTTCAAGAACCTTTCCTCTTCCAATATAAAATGCTGCATCAATTTTACTTCTGCTTTGATATACACTTTCTAGCACTGGTATATCACAAGCTTTTGTTAATTCCTTAAGTTCTTCTAAACTTTCTCTTGTATCAGAACCAACTAAGATTGCCTTTTCTTCATCATCTTCAATTATCTCTTTTTCTTTTACTAAAGAATCAATATAGCTTATTTTATTTAAAATATGAATTTTTGTAATTTCCTCTAAAGATATATTACCAATTTCCTCATAATCTAATTTATCATCTGTAACTGTAAGCATTCCTAATGAGCAATCTAAAATTTTATCTTCATAAATTCCAATTGCTACAATAGCATCCAGCTTTAATTTAATTAATGCACTTATATCTAGTGCAGACAAATTACTCATTCCATTTGGATGTGTATGAATAATTCTTACTCCTGCTAATCTCTTTTCACGAATATCTAAAGCTTCAATTTCAACAGATGTTGAATCACCAATGGCTATAGATTTTATGTTTCCCCTTCTATCAATAGCAACACTTACTTCTCTTTCAATAAATGCTGATACTCTAGAAATAACTTCGATTATTTCCCTTGAGCAAACTTCATCCTTCGGGCATTTTACTTTATATAATCTATCTAATTCTTCTATAGCAGATTTTTTTACTCCATCTATATTTCCATATATCATATTTTCACCTCAATTTAAACATTGTTTATATATCACTTTAACAAACTCATTAATATTTTGCCCTATGATATGTAAACATATAATTTTTCATGAAATTTTATTCAATTCCATATTTCACTATATTTTATCTTATTCTAATTTAAATGTAAATAATTCTATCCTTTAATAGTTATCAAATTTTGAGTTGCAAAACGTATAAAAACTTGTTAAAATTTATATTATTATTAAAAATATTGTCTAAAAAGATATATATTTTTTAGTTTCTTTTTAATATCTGATTATTAGAATAGTTTTTTTCATATAATAATATAGTAATTATATCGTAATGGAGGGTTTTAACATGGAAGATAAAAAACGTAATATTCTTTTCTCTGAAGAACAAATCAAAGCTAGAGTAAAAGAACTAGGTGAAGAAATAACAAAAGACTATGAAGGTAAGGAAGTTTATATATTACCTTTATTAAGAGGAAGCTTTGTTTTTGGAGCTGATATCTTTAAAGCTTTAGATTTAAAAGCAAAAGTTGGATTCATGACAACTTCTAGTTATGGTCATGGTGAAACTAGTACTGGTACTGTAACTGTTGTAAATGATATTCCAGATAATATTGAAGGCCTTGATGTAATAATAGTTGATGATATCATGGATACTGGATATACAATGGAGTTTGTTATAAACCATGTAAAGAAATTAGGTGCTAAATCTGTTAAAACTTGTGTTTTACTTGATAAACCTTCTAGAAGAAAAGTTGATTTAAAACCTGATTATTGTTGTTTTGAAATAGAAGATTTATTTGTAGTTGGTTACGGATTAGACTACGAAGGTTACTATAGAAATGTTCCTTATGTATTTAATTGGGAAAGCAAATAATTAATAAACATAGTTAAAGCTAGTGATTACAATGCCTTCACTAGCTTTTATTTTAATAAAAATTATTTATTATCTGTTTTATTTTGAAAACTTTCATTGTCAATTATAAAACGTTCATGGATACCTTCACCAATTTTATCACGTTCATCAAAAGCTTCGACCTTAAATACAAGCCTTCTTCTATCAACTTCAATTAATTCACTTTTTGCAGTTACATTCATTCCAATTGGTGTACTAGCAAGATGTTTTACATTCATTAGTGTTCCAACACTACCTTTTCCTTCTTCTAATTCACCTTGAATGCTTTTATAAGCTGCCTCTTCCATAAGCGCAATCATTGCAGGAGTAGCATATACCATTAACTCTCCACTTCTTAAAGTCTTAGCAATATTATTTTCACTAACAATATCTTTAGCCTCTCCTATTATTCCTACTTCAATCACTTTATGTCCTCCTCAACTGTTTATATTATTTTTCTATTAAACCTTATTTATAAATATTTTTCAATAATACTTTGAGTCCCCATATCCTCAAATCCATCTTTAGCTAATTCTTCATACATCTCAAGTACTTTGTTAAGTATAGGAAGCTCTTCTCCCTTTTCATCCATTACCTCCTTAGCAATTTTCATATCTTTTATAAAATGCTTATTAAAAAATCCTGGTGCATAATCTTTTTCAATCATTTTATATCCATTATTTTGCATTTGCCAACTTCCTGCTGCTCCTTTAGATATAGCATCTAAAACAGTTTTTGTATCAAGTCCTACTTTTTTTGCATAAATAATTGATTCAGCTACAGCCGCAACTGTCCCTGCTATAGCAATTTGATTGCATGCTTTACAATTTTGTCCACTTCCTATTTCTCCAAGATATATTATATTTTTACCTAAACACTCAAATAAGCTATACATAGAATCAAAATCTTTTTTGTCTCCACCAACCATTATTGATAAAGTTGCATTTTTTGCTCCAATATCTCCACCAGAAACAGGTGCATCTAAAACATTAAATTTCTTACCTAAATCATATATCTTCTTAGCTAATAAAGGAGATGAAGTTGTCATATCTATTAAATATGTACCTTCTTTTGCATATTTGAATATGCCTTCTTCCCCTAAATACACTTCTTCAACATCCTTTGGATATCCTACGATAGTAAATACAACATCTGCGTTTTCTACACATTCTTTAATAGTACTAGTAACTGTAATCCCAAATTCTTTTAAAGGCTCACATTTAGAAAGTGTTCTACTAAATGCATAAACATTATACCCATTTTCTGCTAAGTTTTTTGCCATAGAACTTCCCATAACGCCTGTTCCAATCCATGCTATATTCATATTTTTAATTCTCCTTTTTATTTCCATATTATTTATATTTAAATTATATGTCATACTTTATATTAAAGCAATTTGGTATTTAATAAGATAATTAATAAAACATTGAAGTTATAGTGTAATTAAATTATATCCATTTACATAGTAAACCTTATATAATTAAACATATTTATATTTTATAAAAATAAAAAAGTGGCTTTCACCACTTTTTTAAATTAATTAGATCCATTCATATTTATTGCTGTATCTGGTATTTTCCCTACTATTATAGTATCAGAAACTGGAATCTGAGTTGTAACTTCTATTTCATCACTATGAAACGGTACAACAATTCTCATTTTCGCTTCTACATTTAAATAAATTTTATGTCTTGTTTGGTTAATTCCAGCGCTTTCAAACTCTGATTCATATGATGTTGTTATATTACCTACTTGTTGCATTTTCACTGTAATTTTAGGTCCTATATTATAAAACATAATATTATTAGTTAAATACCCTAATGGTATTTTAACCCCCAAATCACCAAGTTCAGATAATTTTTCATCACAATTTAATACGACTTGAGATGCTAAATAATTTTGTTTAACAGTATCTGCTCTTACCATAGTTATATTTCCTTCACTATCTTTTTCTATGTTTATAATATCCTCATAATTAAAATCCTCAGAAAAAACCTTAACACTTTCTTCATTTATAATTCTTACTGCTTCAGACTTCATCTTAACTTCTCCAACACTAAGTACAGATGCTAATATCCTCTTGCTAAACATATAAAAAACTCCATTAAACACCATAATTAGCAAAACAATTATTAACAATCCATATGGAAACTTACTTCGCTTAGTATTTATTTTATAATGATACTTAGGTTTCTTTGTATAATACTTCATACTATCACCCTAATAGTTATTATTTTACTATTACAATTAATATGCTATAATTGAATTGAATATTATATTTTATATAAATAAAAGGAGGAACTAATGGCTAAAGATTCTAATAAATCAAAAAATCCAAAAGAAAAAGTAGTTAAATCCAAAAACACGAAAAAAAGCTTAAAGAAAAAGCCATCGAAAATTAAAAGATTTTTCAAATACTTTTTCCTTACAATATTAATTCTAGGATTATTAATCGGTGTTGTAGGCGTTGGATATGTAGTCGCTGTAATTAAGACAACACCTTCATTAGATGTAAATGCTATTTATAATTTAAATCAACCATCAGTATTATATGATGATAAAGGTGAATTTATAGATGACTTACCATCAACTGAAATTAGATATATTATTTCTTATGATGAAATGCCGCAAAATTTAATTAACGCATATATCGCAATAGAAGACGAGCGTTTTATGAGCCATGGTGGAATTGATATCAAGAGAATATTAGGAGCCGCTGCTAGAGATGTAATGGTAATATTGGGTAAACAAAATGGAATACATGGTGCTTCTACTATTACTCAGAAATTAATAAAAAATACTATTTTATCATCAGAAGCCGCTTCAGAATCTAGTTCAATAGATCGAATTAATAGAAAAATAAAAGAAATAGTTCTAGCTGTTCAATTAGATAAAGAATTAAGCAAAGAAGAAATTATAAGAACTTATTTAAACACTATCCCTTTAAGTGGTCATATTTATGGTGTAGAAGCTGCTTCAAGATATTTCTTTGGTAAACATGCAGAAGACCTTACATTACTAGAATGTGCTTATATTGCAGGTATTACCCAAGCCCCTACTACTTATAGTGCTTATAATACTGGTGCTTCAAATTATCCTAATGGATATATTAACAGAACTAAAACAGTGTTAAGCAAAATGCTTGAATTGGGTTATATTTCTCAAGAAGATTTTGATGTTGCTTATGCAGATGCTGAAGCTAATAACTTTAATTTTAAAAAACTAAATACTGACTCTCAAGTAAATCATGAATGGTTTGTATACCCTGCAGTTGAGCAAGTAAAAGAAGACTTAATTGAAAAATACAAGTATACAGAAGATGAAGTAGAAAAATTATTAGTAAACGGTGGATTAAAAATTTATACTACACTAAATGTTGAAATGCAAAATGCAGTACAAGAAATATTAAATGATAGATCAAACTTACAAGTAGATGATACTTCTGTTGATGAAACTGATAGTGATGGTGTTCCATTATTACAAGCATCAGCTACAATAATAGACTATAAAACCGGTCAAGTTAAGGTACTTATTGGAGGTCGTGGAAATCAACCACCAACTTCACTTAATAGAGCTTATTTTGACTTAAAATCTATAGGATCAACTACTAAACCATTAACAGTCTATGGACCTGCCATTGATACAAAATTAATAACTGCAGGTACTCCACTTGACGATACTTCAGTTTCAGATGAAATACTAAAAAAATATAATTTTGGATCTGTAGTTCCTAAAAACGCTAATGGTTCTATGGCTGGATATGTTACTGCAAGAGAAGCATTAACATATTCAAAAAATCTAACTTCAATTAAAACTGTTGATATGCTAGGTTTAGATACCGCTCTAGATTATGGTGAAAAATCTGGGCTTAAATATGCATCTGAATCTCATACAATGTCTGCATTAGCACTTGGTCAATTTGAACAACCAATCGGAAACAGAGATGGTGGTAATACTACTATTTTAGCTTCAGCATATGGAGCTTTTGGAAATAACGGTGTAAGATATGAACCAATACTTTACACTAGAGTAGAAGATGCTAGTGGTAATGTATTATTAGAAAAAGAACCTGAGACAATTAATTTATTCTCACCTCAAACATCATATATTATTTATGATATTCTAAAAGGTTCTTCTAGTAGTGCAGAATTTAGCGATATTCCTGTTGCTGGTAAGACAGGTACAACTAATTCTTCAGATAACTTCTGGTTCGCTGGCTTAACTCCATATTATTCTGGATCTGTTTGGATTGGATATGATAATCCAAAGAGAATGAGTGGTAAAAGTTCTAGTGCTGCATCTTTATTTGGTAAAATAATGGCTGTAGCTCATGAAGGATTAGAATATAAAGATATCGATGCTCCTTCTGGTCTAGTTCAAGCAAAGGTTTGTAAAGATTCTGGTAAATCTCCTACCGACCTATGTTATGAAGACCAAAGAGGTAACAGGGTTAAAACTGAGTATTTTATTAAAGGTACTGAGCCAAAATCAGTATGTGACGTCCATGTTAGCGTTGCTGTAAATAGCTCAAATAACAAACTAGCTACTGAAAATACTCCTGCTAGCCTTTTAGTAAATAAAGTATTTATCAAAAAACCTAATGCAAATCCAAATGCAGATGATTATCCTTTTGTTGTACCAACTCAAGAAGATGATACACAAGCAGAAGAGTATATTGACCTATCTCAAATAGGATTAAGAGCAAATATGGATTTATTAGATGCTATTGTTATATTAAATAACAGAGGAATCAAATACTCATTCAATGGCCTTTCAGTTTCTGGTAATATTACATCAGGACAATATACACTAGTTTCATATACAGAAAAAATTAAGTCTGATGAAACTGTAGAACTTAAAATAAAAGCTACTACTAATACTCCTGATGAGGATATTGGTAATAATGATAATACTAACGATACTACAAATGATAACACTAGCCCAGAATCTGATACAGATGTACAAAGAAACTCTATAACAAATATAATAAATGGAATATTTAATTAATAAAAAATAAAGGCAGTCCTTGAACTGCTTTTATTTTTTTAGTTTTTTGAATCTCAACTTGCACTCTTATTCATTTTTTTTTAACAATTATGTCATTTTTATATTTTAAAACTGTTTTTTTGAATAATTCTCTTTGTCTTCTTGCATTTTTTCCTTTTTCATTGTATACTATAGAAAAAGAACGCGAATTATCTCATAACGAAGGAGGAAAAATATATGGATTTTATAAATGATTTTATCTTATCTATTAATGATTTTATTTGGACTTATATCCTTATTGCAATGCTTATAGCAATTGGAGTATATTTCACATTTAAAACTAAATTTGTTCAATTTACTAACTTTAAAGAAATGTTTAAATTACTTGGCGAAGGTACTAATTCAAAAGAAAAAAGCAAAGGACAAGTCTCTTCATTCCAAGCATTTTGTATAGGTACTGCATCAAGAGTTGGTACTGGTAACTTAGCTGGAGTTGCTTCAGCAATTGCTATAGGTGGTGCTGGTGCTGTTTTCTGGATGTGGCTTATTGCTCTAATAGGTTCAGCTTCAGCTTTCATTGAATCAACTTTAGCTCAAATCTATAAAGTTAAAGATGGTGATAGCTTTAGAGGTGGCCCAGCATACTATATGGAAAAGGGATTAAGGAAAAAATGGATGGGTGTATCATTCTCTGTTCTTATTATTGTTTGCTTTGGATTTGCATTTAACTCTGTTCAATCTAATACAATTACAGCTGCATTTAGTTCATCATTCAATTCAAATAAACTATTAATCGGTATTATATTAACAGCATTAACATTAATAATAATATTTGGTGGAGTAAATAGAATAGCCAAAATTTCAAGTATTTTAGTTCCAATAATGGCTGTTGCTTATATAGTTATTGCTTTATTCATCATAGTAATTAACTTCAAAGAAATACCAAACTTATTTAAAACTATATTTGAAAGTGCTTTTGGATTTAAGCAAGTAGTTGGTGGTGGTATTGGTGCAGCTTTATTACAAGGTATAAAAAGAGGTTTATTCTCTAATGAAGCTGGTATGGGATCTGCTCCAAATGCTGCAGCTACTGCTACAGTATCTCACCCTGTAAAACAAGGTTTAATTCAAACTTTAGGAGTATTTACTGACACATTAATCATTTGTACTTCTACAGCATTTATCATTCTATTATCTGGAGCACCATTAGATGGATCTGTTAAAGGAATAGAACTTACTCAAATGGCATTAATTTCTCAAGTTGGTTCTTGGGGTGGAACATTTATAACTATCTGTATATTATTATTTGCTTTCAGTTCAATTATAGGTAATTACTACTATGGTGAAACTAATATACAATTTATCTCTGATAAAAAGATATACTTATATATCTATAGAATCTTAGTTGCTGCAATGGTTCTATTTGGATCAGTTGCATCAATGGATTTAGTATGGAACTTAGCTGACGTATTTATGGGCTTAATGGCTATCTTAAACTTAATTGCAATAGTAATGTTAAGTAAGATTGCTATCTCTGCATTAAATGATTATATTGCCCAAAAGAAAGCTGGAAAAGACCCTGTATTCTATGCTTCTTCTATAAAAGAACTTGGTGATGAAGTTGAAGAATGGCAAGAAGATGCTGAAGAATATATAGCATAAAAAAAAGCTTTATCAAAACATAAGTTTTGATAAAGCTTTTTTAGCAACTACTAAATACACTTATGCATAATGTTATATGTATTTATTTTTTCTTATACCACACTGCACAATTTGAATTACTCCTAACTAAATATCCTCTTAAATAAACTAATCTATTTATAATTATATGTGAGTTATTCAATATTTACCGTATAATTGTATTGTATTATACAAAAAGGGGGTATATATATGGATTTTGGAGAGATATATAAATATTCTGAAGGCCATACATTTCATGAAGCCGATGCGAACTTTAAAATTATAGAGTTTGATTTATTAAAAATATCTGAAAATTGTGTATTAGCAAAATATAAATTGAAGAAAGAATTTATTAAAGATAACATAACCATTAAATCTATTAGAAGTTCAATATGGACATATAATGATAAATACTGGAAAATTATTTTTCATCAAGGAACTTTGATAAAATAACTTTTACTAATACACTATTAAAATAGAGCTATAAATGTAAATACATTTATAGCTCTATTTTATGTTATTTTATATTATTCCTACTATTTCATTAATATCTTTAATACCTTGATCTCTGCAGAATGCTTCCATTTCTTCGATAATTTCTTTTCCTGCCATTGGATTAAAGAAGTTCACTGTTCCTATTTGAATTGCTGAAGCCCCTGCCATCATGAATTCTATGGCATCTAACCCTGTTGTTATTCCACCTAAACCTATTACAGGTATTTCTACTGCCTTAGCAACTTCATGAACCATTCTTAAAGCTACTGGCTTAACTGCTGGTCCTGATACCCCTGCATATACATTATTAAACACAGCTTTTCTCTTGTATGGATCTATTGCTAATCCCTTTAATGTATTAATTAATGATAAAGAGTCTGCTCCTGCTTCTTGACATTTAATAGCCATATCTACGATATCTTCTGCATTAGGAGATAACTTAACCATAAGTGGCTTATCAACTATCGCTTTAACTTTCTTAACAACCTCATAAGCAACTTCTGATTTAATTCCAAAAGCCATTCCTCCACTCTTTACATTTGGACATGATATATTAAGTTCTATCATGTCAATAGCTGTTCCTCTAAGCTTATCTAAAGCAATTTCATAATCTTCCATACATCCACCACCAACATTTGCTATAATGTTAGTTCCTAATTCCTTCATCTTTGGAAGTTCTTCTGATATAAATCTATCTATTCCTGGATTTTGAAGGCCAACTGAATTCATCATTCCTGATGGAGTTTCAAAAACTCTTATACCATCATTTCCTGCCTTTTCATTTAAAGTTAATCCCTTTGATGAAATACCTCCTAAAATTCCTACATCATAAAAATTGTTATATTCTGCTCCAAAACCAAAGGTTCCTGATGCCGCTATTACTGGGTTTTTAAAATCTAATCCATTTATATTAACTTTTAACATTTTATCTTCTCCTTTGGTCTTTTATAATTCTACATAGTATCCATCAAATACTGGACCATCTTTACAAGTTCTTTTATTTCCATCTTTAGTCTTACAAGTACACACTAGACATGCTCCTACTCCACAAGCCATATGTTTTTCCATTGAAACATATACTTTTACTTGCTTTTCTTTACACATTTCTACAACTCTTTTCATCATAACTTCAGGACCGCAACATAATACTGTATCATATTTATCTAAATCTAATATTTCTGTTACAAATCCCTTATGACCATATTTTCCTGTATTTGTAGAAACAAAGCTTTTATCAACAAATTCATTTATTTCATCTATTAAATATACATCATCTCTAAATCCTGCATAAAGATCCATTTTTATATCTTTATTCTTTTCTCTTAGCCTTTTAGAAAGTTCTAACATTGGTGCTGTACCAATTCCTCCACTTACTAAAGCAACTCTTCCATAGTCCTCTTCTAAGTTAAATCCATTACCTAAAGGCCCATTTAAACTTATTGTATCTCCCACTTTTAGCTCTGCATATTCCTTAGTTCCAGCACCTACAACAGCATAAACAAAAGTAAGTGTTTCCCCATCAGTTTCACATACACTTATAGGCCTTGGAAGAAGAGTTGCTCCATTATGCTTAAGCATATAAAACTGACCTGCTTTTGCTTCATTTTTATCTTCAACAACCATCTTAAAGATTCCATTTTGAATTTCTTGATTTAATAATATTTTTCCTTGTGTGTACTTCATAAACTCCATCCTCCTAAAGACTATTAACTGCGTTTCTTATTTCATCTCTCATTCTTATAGCTTCTCTTCTTGCACAAGCAGCAAATTCTTCTGGTTTATTTTCCTTTTTATATGCTAAAAGAATAGCTCTTGATGAGTTTACAACTCCACCATTTCCATCTCTTAAGTATAAAGCTACATCTTCTGCCTTTCCACCTTGTGCACCATATCCAGGTATTAAGAAGAACATATCTTTATATCTTTCTCTTATTTCCTTACCTTCTTCAACATGAGTACATCCAATAACTCCACCTATTGCTGAATATCCACATTCACCTTTTACAGACTCACCCATTTTAGTAAGCTTATCACCTACAACTTTATAAACCTTACTATTATCTTTTGTATCTATATTTTCTATATCTTCAGCCCCTGGGTTTGAAGTTCTAACTAATACAAAAACACCCTTATTTCCACTTTCCATATATGGCATATATGGTTCTATACTATCCATACCCATGTATGGACTTAATGTAATAAAGTCTGCTTCAAAATCCCCACTAAAATGCCCCTTAGCATATTGAGTTGCAGTTGCCATTATGTCTCCTCTTTTTATATCTGCAATGATAATAGCATCTCTTTCTCTTAAATATTCTAGTGTTTTCTTATATGCCATAAGTCCAGCTAATCCTAAAGCTTCATAATATGCTATTTGAACTTTAAAGCAAGCTACAACATCTAAAGTTTCATCTATAATTGCTTTATTATATTCAAATATTGCATCTTCTAATGATCTTCCTTCTAAAACATGTGTAGGTATATACTCAACAGCTGTATCTAACCCTAAGCACACAACTCCTCTTTCTTCAACTCTTTTATATAATTTATCCATTATAAAACTTTTCATATTCACTTTCACCTTTCTCCACTTATGATAATACTAAACCTATTTACTATATATTACTTTACCGCCTCTTATAGTCTTTATAACTTCTCCAAAGTATTTTCTTCCTTGGAAAGGAGTATTTTTACCTTTAGATACAAATGTTTCTTTGTCAATTGTTACTTCTTTATTTAAATCAACTAATACTAAATCTCCATCTTTTCCAACTGAAATTGTTCCTTTGTTCATTCTAAGGATATTGGCTGGATTTTTAGACATTAATTCACTTAATTTATTTATAGATATATTATTATTTTTTACTAATTCTGTGTAACAAATACTAAACGAAGTTTCTAATCCTACCATTCCTGGCGCACCATTTTTCTTATCTTCTTCAGTATGCGGCGCATGGTCTGTACCTATACAGTCAACAGTCCCATCTTTAATTCCTTCTATTATTGCATTAACATCTTCTTTTTCTCTTATTGGAGGATTTACTCTATAATTACTTATATCTGTTGTTAATCCTATATGATGTGGTGTAACCTCACAAGTTACATTTCCACCTTCATTTTTAGTTCTTCTTATTGCATTAATTGATTCAACTGTACTCACATGGGCCATATGTAATCTTGCACCTGTTACTTTAGCTAAATACAAATCTCTTATAGTCATTAAGTCTTCTGCAATTCTCATATCTATTTTAGAAAATGTTTTGTCTTCAGCATGAGACATTACAATCCAATTGCTTTCTTTTGCTTTTTCCATAGCTTTCATCATAACACTCGAGTCCATAACCCCAACGCCATCATCAGTTATAGCCACAAGTTCTTTATCATCATTAAAAGCTTCTAAGTGTTCTATAGACTTTCCACAAAAGTTTTCTGTAATTGATACACATTGATGAACATCAATTAATCCAACTTCTTTAGCTCTATTTCTAACATACTCTACAACTTCTTTTGTTGAGCAAATCGGATTAGTATTTCCCATTAAACATACTCCAGTATATCCACCTTTTGCTGCAGCTTTAGAACCACTTTCTATATCTTCCTTATGCGTTAACCCTGGCTCTCTAAAATGAGCATGAGTATCTATAAAAGAAGGCATCACTGTATATCCCTTTGCATCAATCACTTCAATACCCTCTTTATTTATTTCTTTACCAATTTGATTAATTATTCCATCTATTATTAATATATCGCCTTGAAAAT
Organism: Clostridium sp. K04; assembly: GCF_019734375.1. Lineage (NCBI taxonomy): Bacteria > Bacillati > Bacillota > Clostridia > Eubacteriales > Clostridiaceae > Clostridium > Clostridium sp. K04. The sequence goes on along the minus strand of NZ_JAASHD010000012.1, from coordinate 87,896 downwards.
TTCCATTTGCATCTATGACATTAGCATTCTTTATTAATAAACTCATAACTTTTATACCTCACTTGGATTTATAATTTGTTCACAATATTCACATTTATAGCTTCCTTTTTCTCTATCTAATAACTTAAAGCTATGTGGTATATAATTTTCTACCGAAGTAATACAATTAGGATTTTGGCATGTTAATATATCTTGAACTTCTTCTGGAAGTTCTGGTTTAACCTTACTTATAATAACTTCATTTCTTACTTCATTTATTGTGATACCTGGAGAAAGTAATCCAAGCACTGTATAATTTATATTTTCTAAATTTTCGATTTTTATTATATCTTTTTTACCCATTTTTTTGCTATCAGCATTTATAATTAACGCAACTTGATGTCCAAGTTCATCTAAATGTAAATATCTAAATATTTTAACACCCATGCCAGCTTTTATATGGTCTAACATAAATCCATTTTTTATACTAGTTATTTGTAGCATTACATTACCTCCAACAACTTAACTATTAAAGCCATTCTTACATACATTCCATATTCTGCTTGTTTAAAATATACAGCTCTGTCATCACTATCAACTTCTGTTGCAATTTCATTTACTCTTGGAAGTGGATGCATTACTATCATATCCGGTTTTGCTTTTTGCATTTTTTCATTATTTAATATATAGCAATCTTTTAGTCTTAAATATTCTTCTTCATTAAAGAATCTTTCTTTTTGGATCCTTGTCATATATAGTATATCTAATTCTTCAATTACTTCTTCTATATTTTCTACTTCTCTAAAAGATATATTATTTCTTTTTAGCACTTCTTCTCTTATATATTCTGGAATTACTAATTCTTTTGGAGATATAAGTATAAATTTAGTATCTTTATATCTAGACATGGCCATGATTAAAGATTGAACTGTACGTCCGTTTTTTAAGTCACCACATAATCCAATTGTGTGTCCTTCTAATTTTCCTTTTTGTGATTTTATAGTTAACAGATCTGTTAATGTTTGAGTTGGATGTTGATGTCCACCATCTCCTGCATTAATAACAGGAACTGATGAGTACATGCTTGCAACTTTTGCTGATCCCTCTTTAGGATGTCTCATTGCAATTATATCTGAATAAATTGAAACCATTCTGATTGTGTCTGCCAATGTTTCACCTTTTGCACTAGAGCTTGAGTTTGGTTCAGAAAATCCTAATATTTTTCCTCCTAATCTCATCATTGCAGCTTCAAAGCTAAAACGAGTTCTTGTACTTGGTTCATAAAAAAGTGTGGCTAAGATTTTGCCATCACAGATATGTGAAAATTCTTTTGGATTTGAAATTATTTTTTCTGCTAATTCGAAAATTTCATTAAGCTCCTCTTTAGAAAAGTCCATAGGGCTTATTAAATGTTTATTTTTCATTTATAGTCACTCCTTTTTAACATCACGGTGTTAAATTTAAAGAATACAAAAAACCTTCCTTAAAATATAAGGAAGGTATAGTAATCTTATAATATGGGTATTATTACAACTTCCTTATGAATCTCTCGGATTCTCTTAAAGGTTCTTTTTTGTTAGAATAACATTACATTCAAATTTTGTCAATGTAATTTAATTCCAGTTGTTCATTACCTCATCCCACATCATTTTACCACATTTAGCTAAAGATACAGTTCCATAAACACTATTTGGTATATCTTGAGATAATACTGTAAAAGTGAATTTTCCTTTTGGTAATTCTAAGTAAGCAGTATCATTCTCAACACCTTTTTTGTCTCCAGTTTTACTTGATATCTCTATTTTTAAATCATCAGGAATGTATAATGCTAATTTATTTTTAATTTGCTGTCTTCTTAAAATATCTATAAGCATCTGACCATTATCTTTTGATAAAAATGTTCCATTGGCTAAGTGTTTCCATATTCTTGATAAATCATAAGCAGTAGTTATGTTTTCAACATCAGTAATTGCTGTTCTTTCATCATTTGTCTTTCTATTTAACCTTGTATTCTTTAATCCCATAGCAATTATATCTTCATTAATTTGTTCCATTCCAACTATATCTATAATTTTATTTGCTGCAGTATTATCACTTTGTATTAACATTATTACAAGAAGTTCAAATACAGTATATTCTCTTTCATTAAATTCATGAATAATTCCTGTTCCGTAAACCTTATCTCCACTTTGGATTTTAACCTTATCCATAAAGTCCACTTTCTTATCTTCTACTGCTTTAATTAATGAAACAGCTATTGGAAGTTTCATACACCCAGCGGCAATCATAGGAACGTTTTCATTGTATCCATACACATAACCACTTTTTAAATCTTCAAAAAAGAAACTATATTTCCCGATTCTTGATTCTAAATATTTCTTTATCTCTTTCATAATACCCTCCTAAATCCACTGATCAATAAATTTCTCTTACTTTAATATAAGTATATCATATTGTCAGAATATTTTGAAGTATTTCACTAAAATTTTTTCCATTTTTGCACATCATTCAAATCTATCTAACTTAATTTAAATACTTATAATCTTAACCTTAAAAATAGTGACAATACTACAAAAAATAATCACACAATATAAAATCATTTTTTGCATTTGTCACTATTTATATTCTTCAATATTTATTTATTATTCTGCAAAAGATATTCCTATCTTTTTAGCAACTTGTACTAATTCACCTTCTGGATTTACTTTCTTAGTATTTTGTCCTATTACATTTTCTAATGTATCGCTAGTTATAGTATCTCCTTTTAAGCAAACCATTCTTCCAAACTTTCCTTCCATCATCAATTCAACAGCTGCTACCCCGTATCTTGTTGAAAGAATTCTATCGTAAGTAGAAGTATTTCCCCCTCTTTGAACATGTCCTAAAACAGTACATCTTACTTCATGTTCTTTAATTAACTTTTCTAAGTCATCAGCTAGTTTATTACCAATTCCACCTAGTCTTATTGGATCAGGACTATCTGCAACTATCTTAGATACTACAACATCACCGTCTTTAGGTTTCGCTCCCTCTGCTACTACTATAATAGTAAAGTTTCTTCCTTGCTCTTCTCTTTCTTTTACTTTTGCCGCAATTTTATTTATATCATATGGTATTTCTGGTAAAAGAATTACATCTGCTGAACCTGCTATTCCAGATTCTAATGCTATCCATCCTGCATTTCTTCCCATTACTTCACAAAGCATAATTCTATGGTGTGATTCTGCTGTTGTATGAAGTCTATCTAAAGCTTCTGTAACTACATCTATTGCAGTATTAAATCCAAATGTCACATCAGTAGATGCTAAATCATTATCTATAGTTTTAGGAACACCTATTACATTAATACCTTTTCTAGCAAAATCTCTAGCTGATGTTAATGTTCCATCACCACCAATTACAACTAAAACATCAACACCTTCTTTTTTCAAATTTTCAACTGCTACATCAGATACATCTCTCTTAACCATTACTCCATTTTCTTCTACAAGATAATCAAATAAATTATCTTTATTTGAACTATAAAGAATGGTACCTCCTCTATGTAGTATACCCGATACTGAATCTAAGTTTAAAGAAACAAAATCATTATTATATAATCCTCTATATCCAAATTTATACCCGATTACTTCGATACCATAATTTAATATTGCTGTTTTTGTTACGGCTCTAATTACGGCATTTAGGCCTGGACAATCTCCACCACCTGTTAATAAAGCTATTTTTTTAATTTTTTGTTCCATTTTAAATTCCTCCCTACCCATATACTTAAACCAATAATATTTCAGCATTTTTTTCAAATAGCCTACCTATTACTACATAGTTTTTCATAAAATTCAGAATATTCCTTCTTATAATATAATATCATATATTCAAATAACTGGAAAGATATTTTTTAAATTTGTACTTTTCTCCAAAATAAATGAGAGATGATATTTATCATCTCTCATTTTTCTAATATGCTAATTCTAATCCTTGAACATCTACTATTGTATTTTCATCATTAACATACTTATCATATACTTTTTTAATAGCATTATAATTATTAGTAATTAGTTTTTTTGATTCACTATCAATAGAACTTGGCATGTCATTGTATGCTGATTCAATATTTGAATATGCTCTCCATACATCTTTATCTACTGTAATATAATAACATGCTGCATTATTTAATGCTAAAACATCTTTTTCATTAAGCGAATATGCTTTTCTTATATTTTCAATAGCTTTATCATATTCCTTTTCATTATAGTAAATAGTACCTAAAGCTCTATAATAATCACTTTTATCTTCATCTATAGCTATTGCTTTATTTAAATCTAAAATTGCATCATCAACTTTATCCATCTTTAAGTTTAGAAGTGCTAAATCATAATATAATTCATCATTATTTTTATTTAAAGTTAAAGCATAATCATAATAATACTTTGCCTTATCTAAATTAGATAATTTATCTTCATATAACTTAGCAATATTTACAATTAAATTGTAATTATACGGTTCATTAAATATAGCTTTTCTAATATAACCTTCGATTTTATCTGAATTTTCTGTAGCAATTAATATATTAGGCATTAACATTCCATAAGTATTTTCATAATCACTATTAGCCAATATCGCTTCATTAGCAAATTCTTTTGCTTTATCATATTGACCTTTATTATAGTTCTCCCAAGCCTTAATATACAAATCTACATATGAATCTTCTTCTAATTCGTCAGTATTTATATTATTCTTTATTTCATCAATTACATTTTTACTAAAATCAATATTTTTTTCATCAAATGAATTAATTTCATTAATCCACGCCTTATATGCTTCAACTTTCGGATTTTCTTCTGATAATTCTGTTACTTTCTTCAATAACTTTTCTTTATCAAATTGACAAGCTTCCATTATAACATCATATGATTTTATTTCATTTTTATCAATCTCATATGAAAGTCTTAAGTTTTCTAAACCATTATCATAATCATTAATCATTATTTGCATCTTAGCTAAAGTAGCTAAATCATAAGCACTATCTTTATCCACCGGATAAGAGTTTACTATTCCTTTTGCTAAGTCTTTTTCATCATTTGCTAAATAAACAGCAAACATTGTTTTTAATAAAGGTTTATATGTATTATAACTTTCTAAATAATATTCACCTAAGCTCTCTGCTTGTTCTAAGTCATTATTCATATAAAAAGTAAATACTACTTCATTTATTAATTCTTTATCTTGCTCTAAGTACTCATCTCCATTTTCAAGCATTAACTTATCTCGTTTTACTATAGCTTCTTTTAATAAGTTATTTGATTGAGTTATATCACCTTGGATTGAGTATATTTCTGCTACTCTAGCTGTCCAAATTGGCCATGCATCTTCTTTTTGCATTGTCATATATTCATTTATAGCTTCATCATACTTACCATCATAGTAATACTCTTCTGCTTTATTATTCGTTATTGTAACTGTCTTTGTTCCCATCATGCTTTGTATTGATATTAATACTACAAAAGCAAATAAAATAGAAAGACCTATCGTAATTATTGGCTCAACATATTTGTTTTTAATTAACTTCTTGTTAGACTTTAAGGAGTCATTTTTTTTATTTTCCATAATCCCTCCATTTGTTAAATAAATATTCTTAACAACAATTCTAACAAAAAATTATATTTTTTTCAAATAGTAATTTATAATTTCGACATTATACACTAATTTATGTAATTAAAAATGGCAAATTATTTAATAATTTATTTTTTATTATTACATACTATTTTAAATTAATTAATCTGCCATTTTTAAATTAATTAATTTGCCATTATTAACTGAAATTATTGTCTTTTTTTAATTAATCTATTTTCTATCAAAGCTACAATCTCATACATTATAAAAGCAATAACTGATAGAATTACTATACTCATCATAACCATATCTAATTGGGCTATTTGTCCACCATATATTATTAAGAATCCCAATCCTTCTCTTGCAACTAGGAATTCTCCCATTATAACTCCTACCCAAGAAAGTCCAACATTTATTTTTAATGCAGAAATAATAACTGGTACAGAAGCTGGAAAAACTAAATATCTTAATTTTTGCCACTTGTTTGCTTCAAAGGTTGTCATTAATAGCATTTTCCCTTTATCTACCTCATTAAACCCTGTTAAAACACTTATTATTGTAGTAACAATTGAAATTAGCAATGCAATTGTAATAATTGCTGATGTACCATTGCCAACCCAAAATATTATTATTGGAGCAAGTGCTACTTTTGGTAATGCATTTAATACTACTAAATAAGGATCTAATACTTTTGATGCTGTTTTTGAAGCCCATAATAATATTGCAATAGCTACTCCTAAAACTGTACCTAGTGTAAATCCAATTATAGTTTCATAACAAGTTACCCATATATGCCTAAATAATGTGCCTTCATTTATAAAACTAACTAATGATTTAATAATTCTACTAGGACTTGAAGTTAAAAATGGATCTATCCATTTTAATTGCGCTGCAATTTCCCATAGTGCAATAAATGCTACTAAAATTAAAATTCTTATTGCTCTTACTTTCCATTTGTCCCTTTTAACTTTTCTTAAATACAATTCATGCTCTTTTTCCATACTAATTATCCAACTCCCCCCATAACTTTCTAAAGTACTCATTGTACTCTGGTTCCTTTCTCTTATCGAAAGGAGTTGCATCTTTATTCTTAAACTCTATATTAACATCATCCTTTATATAAGCTGGCCTAGAAGTTAAAATTATTACTCTTTTTGACATTACAATAGCTTCACCTAAATCGTGTGTTACCATTATTGCTGTTTTCTTTTCTTTCTTAATTATCTCATAAACATCATCTGTCATTTTTAATCTACTTTGATAATCTAATGCAGAAAACGGTTCATCAAGTAATATTATTTCTGGTCTTAAGACTAATGTTCTAATTAAAGCTACTCTTTGTCTCATACCCCCTGATAACTGTGTTGGCTTATGTGACTCAAATTTTTCTAATCCATAACTTTTTAGTAATTCATCAGCAAATTCTATGTTTTCTTTTGTATATATTTTCTTAACTTTAAGTCCTAATAATACATTTTCTCTAACAGATAACCATGGAAATAAATAATCTTTTTGAAACATATATCCCATTTTATCTAGATTATTTTTTACATCTGGATCATTAAATTTAACTTCTCCACTTGATGGAGTTAATATTCCACTTATAATATTAAGCAATGTTGATTTTCCGCATCCTGAAGGACCAATTATACTTATAAATTCCCCATCATCTACTGAAAAGCTGACATCTTTAATTGCCTCTGTAGCTCCTTCCATAGTGTGATAGTTCATATTTATATTCTTTATTTCTAAGAGACTCACTTTACCACCACCCCATAATAATTTTATAGTTATAGTTAGTAGTTGTTTGTTTATTTTTCTAAATTAATTTAACTTATTTTCTTTTAACTACTAACTAAACTATTTATAGCATTAGTTTATTTTGTTGCCTCTTCTGCAAATGAGTTATTTACGATAACATTAAAATCTGGTCTTGTTTGAATCAAGCTTGAATCATATCCTTGAATAATATCCATTAGCTTATTTAAACCATCTTCACTTACTTCAGGAGTTTCTGAAAATGCATCTATACTCTTATAATTATCTATTACTTTAACTATTACATCTTTATCAGTTCCTGGGAAAAATGAACTAATAGAATCAGCAATTTCTTCACTTGTATGTTGTTGAACCCATAATTGACCTTTGTAAATTGCATTTGTAAACTTTTGAATTATTTCTGGATTTTCATCCATATATGATTTAGTTGTATAGAAGCAAGTATAAGCAATATTTCCTGCTTGTTCTCCTACTGAAGAAACTATACTACCACCACCATCATTTTCTAACATTGTAGCTGTTGGTTCAAATAATGCAACATAATCACCAGTTCCAGATTTGAAAGCACCTGCAGTAGCTGTAAAATCAACATTTGTAACCATATTCACATCATTTTCTGGGTCTAATCCATTTTCTTTTAGTACATACTCAAGAGCCATTTCGGGAATTCCACCTGGTCTACCACCTATTATTTCTTTACCTTTTAATGATGACCAATCAAAATCTTCTTCTGCTTCTCTTCCCACTAAAAATGAACCATCTTTTTGTGTTAATTGTCCAAATACAACTGGATAATCTTCTCTTCCTTGGTTATAAATATAAACAACTTGCTCTGGTCCTGAAAATCCTATATCTGCATTACCACTTAATAATTGTTGCATAGTTTTATCTGCAACCTATTCTAAATAACAGTATATGTCCACTTTTATTAATTCCTTAAATGCTCTCTTAACATATTCCTTAAGACACCTTTAGGAGTGCCCTTGTTACCAGCTATTAGATTTAATAATTCAATGTCTTCGCTTGTTAATTTAACCTCTAAATTTTCAAGTTTAAGATTTTCTAATCTCTTTTTATTCAATTCTTCTCTTCTTTCATTTTCTTCATTAGCTAAATATCTTTCCTTGCCTTCATCCCATGACTGGATAAGTTTATAAATAGTAATTGCTATAAGACAACTTATAAACGTAATGGATATCAAAGTTGCTATTGTTTCTACTATACAATTTAAATCAACATACACTATTCTTCCTCCTCATTAAATTTACTAATAAAAGGTTTATGAATACAAAAATATCTAACATAATCACTTACACTCATCCCTCTACTTTTTGCAAGTTGAATTATTTTTTCCTTTTCCCTCTTAGATACTTGTACAGTTAATCTATATATTTTTAATTCATCTTCGCTCTTTCTTCCCAAAATTTCTTTTTCTTTAAATCCTAACATTTCCTAACCACTCCCCTACTCTCTCCAAATCTAATCGACCATATATCGGTGATTTACCGAGTACTTTTTGGCTATTACCACCACATTACCCCACTATTAGCTTTTCTTATTAATTTTCTAGTAGTGTGGTAATAGTGTGGTATTTATATATCCATTAAATCCTCATAGTCTTCATTTTCTGAGCTTACCTCTGATACAACTTTAATCTCTCCTGGTATTGGTAATAATCCTCTAAGAACATCTTTTATATATGCAGCAGGATTACTATAGTTTTGTAATTTCTCATAAAGATTCAATTCTTCTTTTCTATTCTTATTAAACTCTATAGTTATTCTTAATCTCTCCATAACTTCTCCCCTACCTTTTTATATCCTAAAGCATTTGAAAATAAATTATCTTCTATTATTTGAGCTGATGGATATCTCTTTTTTATAGACTTAAAGAAGGATCTTCCCCCTCCACCAGTAACAAGTACAGGAGTTGTTCTAACCGGATAGCTTATATTTAATTCTTTGAATACTTTTTCTATATTATTTCTTATAATATTTTTAATAAATGTAGTATCTTTCTTTTCTCCATCTACTTCTAACCCATTTTTTATTATGTTCTCTGCATCTTCAAGATTTAAACATAAAGTATATAAACTATTTATTTCATTAATTAGGTCATTGTATATATTAATCATACCTACATCTAAACTTGTACTTTTAGCAACACTTCTTTTTTTACCAGCTTTAAGCAATGCTATATCTGTAGTTCTTCCTCCAATATCTAAAACAATTAAATCTTTCTCTATTAACTCTCTTCTCTTATCCACATCCAACGAATAATATGTTGCAACCCCTTCTGGAAATATTGCAGCTTCTTCAATATAAATAGTTCTTTCTATTCCATTTAACTTAAAATTTAATATTTTATTATCTTCAATTACTTCAATCATTTTATCTTTTTTACTTCTATATTGATTTATAGGTAATCCTAGTACTATTCTTATAAATTCTTCTTTAGTACTTAACCCTAAAGCTAAACATAGCATTGGTAAAAGATTTTCTTTAGATATTTTATCTAGATTAGTATCATAATCACCTTCTCCAATAATTAATATTTCATTGTTAAACTCTAATTGATATCCTGTACTTATTAAATAATTTTCTCCCCTTGTAATTAATGAAGGTACTATTATTCCCTTACTTGTCTTAATGTTACAATTGCCTAAATCTACGCCTATTGTTTCCATGTTATCCTCCAAATACATTATTTAAGGCTACTTTGTTGCCCTTTGTTATATATGTATTCTCAATCATACATTTTATTCCTATTTGAAAATTATTTTTTCATTCTCGAATTTTAGATATAAAAAAAGGACCTAATCTACTAGGTACCAAATATCTTCTACCTTTCGATTAAGTCCTTTAGCGATTAATAATATAGTTTCAGCATTTCCTTGCTTAACATTGTTTTCTATTGGGTTATAAGTGCTTGGACTTATTCCTATTAGTTTACAGAAATCTTTTTGATTAAGCATATATTCTCTCATACGAATTTCTTTTAATTTATTTTTAACCAATTTTTCACCTCAAATTTGTAAATATATAATTATTATATCATATATATGTAAATAATTCCCATAAAGAAGGAGAGTTATGAAAAAGAGTTTTGTAAGATGTAATCTATTAATACTTTTATCTTTAATAGTTGTAATTTTATTATTTCTAACAAAATATACTTTATAGATTGTTTTAGAACATATATTCTGATATTCTTCTATTAAAGATGGTGTTTTATGAAAAAATGTATTATTCAATATAAGTATTCTAATGAAAATTATAATTGCTGGTGTAATAGTAGTTGCTGTGATAAGTGCTCTACTAAAGATTTAAGAAATGATAATTCTTGTAAAATTCCTATAGGTGGGTATTGTACTTGTAGACTTTGTGGTGTGAGAATGAAAAAAGAGTAGGTCTTCCTACTCTTTTTATGTAACAATATATTAATATTGCGAAGCAGAAGAGTATGCGTATTTGTTCCTACTTTATTTTTCTACTGGCATATATTTATCTAAATACTCAACGACAGTATCCATACATTCTTCATATATTTTATCATCATTTTGAAGTCCATGTCCTGAATGTGATGCTTCAAAATACTTATAATCTACATTATTCTCTTCTAATGCATTTACTAAATGTCTTGCAGTTTTAAATGGACATATTTTATCGTATTTTCCATAAGTAATTACAGATGGAACTGAATTTTCATTAACCCACGCATAAGCTGATATAGGTTTCATTATTTCCTGAAGCTCATCTGTTCCGATTTTATCTTTATCTATTTCGCTACCAAGCATTACTCCAAATAATCCAGCTGCTGCTTCATTATTTTTATCTAGGTCATAAGTGTCCCAATCTTCTGCAAAGAAACTTGCTGGTCCAACCATTTCAAATGGATTGAAGAATGGTTTTTAAGAGGAATGCAAGAATCAGGCGAAGAAATGACAAGATTACTGAAAAATAGAAAACTATGAAAAAAGCAGTTAATCTGTAAGATTAACTGCTTTTGAATATTAAATGTTAGACTGTAGATTATTAGTTAAAATATCTTTTACAGTATTCCAAGGACATGTCGATAAATTCCTGCATTTTATCTAAGTCATTGTACATTCCGTGGTTAGATTTAGGAAATTCGATATAATCGTATGAAATTTCATATTTATCTAAAGAATCTATAAGATAGTTCTTTTGATTCAATGGAACGCAATGGTCACGCAATCCATACCCAAGTAGTGTAGGAACAGTATTTTCATTGACAAGACCTGAAGGAGATATTTTTTTGACTTGTTCCATATAATTTTTCTCGTTCAAATCAAAACCTGTCATCATTTTTAAAAACTCTTCACTTGAATTCCAACGATTAACTTTCATCAACAACGTCCAATCATTTGGTTCAAAATATGTTGGAGCTGCTAGTTGAAAAACAAATTTAACAGGTATTACAGAGTTAGAATTATAAGCTAGGTTCATTGCTAATGTTCCACCAGCAGAAACTCCGCTTGAAGCCATTGCAACTACATTGTATCCCAGTTCAGTTGTCTTTACTTTGATAGCTTCTATTGCATTTTCAATTTCTTCATTCATTAAAAAAATTGAAGCTTCCTTACCTTGATTTTGTAAAGTATAATCGACGGTTGCAGTAATGTACCCTTTTGACGCATAGTACTTACACCATATATCACCATCTTCTTTTGAGCCAGAATTAAAACTACCTCCATGAATAAATAGAATCAAATATTGTTTTTTTTCTTTATCTAAGTTTTTTGGAATGTATAAATCATATTTATTTCCATTCTCATTTTTGTAGTCTAAGTCTGTATATTTTGTTCCCACATTTTCGTTCCAATCCACTTCTATTAGTTTCATAGGAGCACTACCTAATGAGTGAATTCTTAAGATTGCACTAAGGCAAAAAATAACAAAAAACGTAAGAGCAAATATAAGATATTTTACTGATTTTTTCATATAATCCTATCCAGTATTGCTTTGCCACATACTGCTCCTGATACTATGGCAAGTACAATAATAATTAAAAGTATTACAATATCTCTTTTCTTCATATAATGTTCTCCAAATATTTACTAATCTTCATTCTTTTAAACTAACTACTTTTTTGGTATAATTTATAAGAAAATGTGAGACAATTGTATCATAAGAATATCTTTTTTTCAATATCACAAATACAATTGAGACAAATACTTGAAATTTGTCTCAGAAAGGAAATATGTAAATGAATTATATAAAAGAACAACTAGCACTTACACTTTTTGATTTGATTAAAACAAAGGAATTTCAAGATATATCCATATCTGAATTGGTTAATAAAGCAGGAGTTGGACGTGCTTCTTTTTATAGAAAATATACTTGTAAAGAAGATGTGTTAAGTCAATATATTATTGAAAAACTTGAACAATGGAAAAAAGATTTTGACGCTAATCCATCAGGTGATTTCGTTGTAAGTCTCTTCAATTATTTTTATGAAAATAAAGAACTCTATCTGCTATTATACAAAGCTAATCTTTCTAATTTACTTTACGAAGGCATACGTATTGTTAGTGGAATAAACTCACCACCTGACAATATTTCAACTTATACGGTCGCTACTTTTGCAGGCACTTTATTTGGATTGACGGATGAATGGATGCGAAGAGGTATGCTTGAAACGCCAGAAGAACTGCACTATATGTTAAATATGAAATGATATAAAAGATAATATTTTTTCTACTTTAAAATTCGCACTAAAATACAATTACAAACTAATTATAGCATATTTTGTAAACATAATGCTATTAATTAAATATTATAAATCTAATATGTAAATATAGGTTGTAGTTCTTGGTAGACTTTTTAAAAAGTTTCATTATGATACTTTTAATTTTTATATGATAATAGAAGGGATAGTCAAACTTAATCCTAACTATCCCTTCTATCGTTCCCATATATATGTTTTATAAGTTCTAACATAGATTTACTAGAATCCTCTGGGAATAAACTTTTAACAACTATAATAAACACACCTACTATTTCAGCAAAAACACTTACTATAATTAATCTAAAAGTCCATTCTTCCAAATTCCATATTTTTGTACCTTGTAAAACTACCATAAGTGCTATTAATACGGCTTCTGCAAATATAAGCTTTATTAAATTTTTACAAACCATTTCCTTTAATCCTAACTCTAATTTTCTTTCTGATTTCCATATATTTAATATTTCTATAAAATCAGAATTTGAATTACTTGTATGTTCAGAGTTTAAATTATTTCTGTCTAATGTTGATTCTATAACTCCATCATCAGAACTCTCTACGTCATCTATCATTACCTCATCTAGCCTAGGATTATTTTCTTCCTCAACCTCTATGCAATCGTCATCTAAATTCTCTGTATTCACCATTCTTATATTAACCCCAAATTCTTTAATCTAAATTTTATCGCTGGCTTAGAGACAAAAAATCTTTCACTTAACCATTCTATTATAAAACTTTCACTAACTCCTAAATTGTTTATAGATTTATATAATTCTCTTACTTTCTTTTCCGGCATTAGAATAGCGGCTGCAAACTGATTAGCTTCCTTCTCTTTAGGAAGTTGTGTGTTATACCCTGTTCTTCTATGCATATCTACAAACTCTTTTTGTGAATTACATTCTAAGTGTAAAAAATAATGTCCTAACTCATGTGCAATAGTAAACCTTTTTCTTTCAATTGAATCTTCTTCATTTACATATATATTAATATTATTATCTTCTTTTTTTATGGCTCCAGATACAGTATCATTTGAGAAACTATTGAAGTTACGATTAAATACCTTTATATTTAACCTTTTAGCTATATCTATAGGATCTACTGGTATATCTAAAATATCATAACTAGATAAGATCTCATTTGTCTTTTTTTCTATCTCTATCTTTTCCATATTAATCCCATCTTTCCCATTTAAATATATTATTCTCCCCATATATTACACCTCATTTTATTAAAGTATATCCTCATTTCAATTTAATATACAGTATATGCGTAATATATGGTATTATTGCTTATTTATACTTTATCATTCTATTGGGAAATGGACAAGTATTAATAAGCAAAAATTTTATATTTTTTTAAGGTTTTTTGAACTTTTTTTAACTTTTTGATGTGATTTTATATTAAATTTCATATTTTATATTTGGAAATAAAAAAGGCTAGTAAGCAAGATTTATCCTACCTACTAGCCTTTTTGTTATTATAAATTTAATAGTTTTCTCCAAGTATTTTGTCCAACAATTCCATCTGGTGTTAATCCATTATCCTTTTGGAATTTCACCACTGCATTATAAGTATCAGTTCCAAAATCTCCATCTGCTCCATACTTACCTAAATCATAACCCAAACTTATTAGTCTTTCTTGAGCCAATTTAGTTATATTACCTTCTGCACCTTTTTTTAATGTCGGGCATCCTTTTAATGTTTTATCTCCTGGATCTCCATCAACCTTTTGATTAGAGAATCCCTGCTTATTGCATTCTGATTGTAAATCTCTTACCCATTGTTTAAAATTAAAAGAAGTATTAGAATTATTAGCACCTGTTAATTCATATAGCTTATCAAATGTATTAGGTCCAGCTAATCCATCAACTTTTAAGCCATTATCTTTTTGGAATTGAATTAAACTGTCGTAAGTACCTTTACCCAATATTCCATCAGCTCCATATCCACCACAATTATATCCTAATGATATTAATAGAGTTTGAAGTTCTTTACATCTACTGCCAACATAATTTGCATACTCGGAATAATCTTCAACTGAAGTTGTAGGAGTTGTAACAACTATATTTTCTACTATAGAAGTATCGCCTAATTTCTTTTTGAAATTAAACCATCTACCCCAGTTATTAGATGACCAATTAGGACAAATTTTTCTTGATGCATCATAATGTCTCACTACATTAGTAGTAGATATATTATATTTATCCATTAAACTCTTAACTAATTCTAATGCATTAGCTTCTGTTTTTTTAGAAACTTTACCATCTGAATTGCAGCACATTTCTATAGAGATAGAATTTTGATTTGTTATATTGTATTTTCCTTTACCATCACCAACTGACCAAGCTGAATTATACTCTTCTACTACTTGTACTATTTCATTATCATCAACAAAATAATGAGCACTAGCCCCCCTATTGCCACCACAAAAATAAGTTCCGTTATTTTTAGCAGTATCTCCTTTATTTCCTGTGTAGTGAAGAACTATATATTTTATTGAGTTGCCGCCCCTAGATCCATAGTTATAAATTGAAATCATTCTTACTATTTTACTCATTTAAATCACTTTCCTTTATTATATATTTTTATAAATTAAAAGAGAGCCTATTGGCCCTCAAAATTATTCTGATTTATTTAATTGTTTGTATGTTTGATTTACTCCAACAGCTACTCCCCAACAAAGTATTCCGTATAAAACTCCATTAACAATAGTATCTAAAGCTACTTTGTATTGGGTATTTATAATATTTAATAATACAGCTATAGTAATTGAGAATAACATTAATAATGAAGTTATAAACTTATCTGGTACAGTTTCTAGCTTTTTAAGAAATACACCTACTACATATGTTGCAACAATAACAATAATTAAAAATTCAGGTATAAAAGTCATTAAATTTTCCATGATTAACGCACTCCTCTATTTAAAATTTATTAAAAAGGCAATTACTGTACTTATTAAAGCACCAGCAATCGCTCTCCATAGCCATGTATTAGAATTTTCTAAGTCAGATATTCTATTATTTGCTACTTTAATTTTTTCTTCTTGTAGTTGAAATTTTAAGTCAGTATTTTCAGCATTGCTTTTTAATGTTGATTTTATTTCTGCTATACTTTCTTTAATTTCATAAAGAATATTTTCTTCTGCCATGCTTCACCTTCTTTTCTCCAATCACTTGGAATTTTAAATATAAAAAAGAAGCTAGATTTTACTCTAACTTCTGACTTATTTTTGATTTAGTTTTACGAACAATATTTATCAATTATTCATTAAATATCATATTCATCAACATTGTAGTTATACTGTACATATCTACTCGCTATCTGCTTAGCTATATACTCACCATGTTTATATGCTCCGTTACTATTTTCGTGAAGTCCGTCCCATAAATACCTACCATTACTTCCATTATTGTTTTCGTATAAACCACAAATACCACATTCACCACCTACGTCTAAAACTGGTATTGATAATCTGTGACAAACATCTTTTATTATTTTTCCTTTATCCCTTATAGAAGCATATTCCTTTATGCCTTGTGCGGCTTGATTTGGAGTACAAATAAATATTTGAGAATTTAACCATTTAGTTGTTAATTTTTCTACTGCATATCTTATCGCACCACTCCATGTCTTTAAGTCAACACTTGATAATGGTATATAGCTATTACTTTCATTAGTAAATTGTTTCTTTATATCTTCTGTAGTACCTCTCCAATCGTTAGTACCAGCACTAATAATAATTATGTCGGGTGTTGGATAACTTCCGTTAATAGCTTTATAAACTTGATTAGATATAACATTGTTATTTCCGCTAGTTGTTCCATCTACTATAGTGTCATCTTCATTACACCACTTAGCACCGCCAACAGCTAAATTAGTCCATGTTTTAGGCTTTATAATTTGTTTAAATCTTTGTACCCACCCAATTTCAGTTTCGGTTATACTATCACCTAAAACCATTATATTTTTATCTTCCCATTGTTTCTTTTTAAAAGTATCTGGTATAGTTATTGGAGTATATTGTCTTTCAAAACTTCTATACACTTCATTTCCTTGTGAGTTAATAACGTTTATACCAAGCTCATTTCCTATAACACCAGCATTTGTAATAATAGCAAGTGTGATACAATTTTTACATTCAGTTTGCCCATATATAACCTTTAATCTATTACTTTGAGGAAGTGATAAGTCTACAACTAACATCAATGTCCAATAGTAAGTTTGCATATTTGCAATTTGTTCTGTTATATCTAAAACTGTATTATAATCAGCACATTGAACATAATCATTTCCTCCACTAAAAACATAAAGAGGGTTTGCATTAACTCTTACTGTTTTATTTTTTAAATCTATTGTTATACTAGATGGATTATAAATGTTTCCCCAAGGTCTCTTTAATCTTTGTTGGTCTATCTCTCCATCAGCTATATGTGTTTTTAAAATAGAACCATCACCTATGACTTTTCCTTGGTACTCTCCACCTTCAACCCATGAAGTTCCGTTATGATAACACCATTTAGTACCAGCTATATACATTTTCCCATCATCTGTTGGATGAGCTTGTTTTAACGCTTCTAAATTATCATAAACTCCACTCGGTCTACTTTCTCTAAGGGCATTTATTTTTGTATTTAATGCTTCTACTGTTATCTTATCAGCTTTATCGTTAGCCAAAGTATTCACTTCACTTTTTTTAGCATAATTATTTTTCATTTCTTGAACATTATTATCCAATTGTTCGTCAATTTTTTTTACTTTTGTAAGTAAATTAGCCTCTCCATCTCTAGCTGCAGCTATCTCTCTTTTATAATTATCATATTCATTTAAAGATGATAGAGCAGTAAGTAAAGCTCCAAATTCATTTGTACTTACTACAGCTTTTTCTGAATTAATACTTTCCTTAACATCCATATAAAAAATACTTGATGTTAATTTTTTATCTTCTTCTATAACCATTAATTCTAGTTTAACAGTTCCAGCTACTGCTAACATTTGGGTAGTAAGCTCTAAAATACAATAACCTTTAGCTGCATCAGTAATTATTAAATCATTAAATACTTCTGTCCTATCTGGTTTAACTGCATAGACTCTAACACTTCTGTTTTCTAAACTAAAAGGTATAGATCCATCTAGTAAATTAAAAAGCAAGAATCTACTTTTAGTATCTCCTTGCTTAGCTATCAAAGTATTATATAAATTTTTATTTATATCAAATTTAATTATCTTTGTATTCATTTTCTTCCTTTCTATAAGCTTTGCTTTAAGCTATGCTTATTTCTATATTCATTGTTATTTCTCTATCTGTTTCAATAATAAATCTATTTTCTTCTTTAGAAATTATTGCATAATCGCCGAATCCAAACTTAGCTACACCAACAATATCATAATCTCTCCCTAAATATTCATTTGGTATATTCAACACAATTTTATTATCTTTACTAGTAATATTCTTATAAACATATCTAATATTATCTGTACTATTAGTTTCTAAAGCACTAACTTCTGCTATTGTTCTAGTTTCAGTATTTGCATAAGTGTTGGTTAATGTATAATTTGCTAATTTTACATTATGAAGGGTATAAGCTTGAAAATTCCAATTTCCAAAGCTTGTTATAGTGTCGCCTGTACCTGCAAAACATTCCTCACTTACTATTAATCTAGCAGTAAGCGAATCAGCATTTTTATATCCTAAAATTACCCCGTTATCCCCATATAATCCTAGTAATTTTTTAGTTATTCCTGTCCCATTGTTATAGGTCGATGTTCCTGTAATGGTTGCATATGAGTTATCTGAAGCTGACTTTACTCTAATCCCACCATTAAAAAAGGCTCTTGCATAAAAGGAAATACCTTTATTTTTTTGAAAACCATCAACAAGTTGGTCTGAGCTCCACATTTCTAAAAAATTGTATTGTGTATCACTTGTGGTCCAGCCATCATTTAGATTTTCTTTATCTATATGAGAGAAACCAATAAAATCTGAATGCCTCGGCATTGCAAATACAATACCGTTCATATCTCTATTTTCAGTAAAATTAGCACTTGCAACCCTTAATACTTGCTCTTGCCTGTGCCAATCTTGAAAAGTTAATCCACCAGCATTTAAACCAACCCATTCATCACCATTTGCACTTCTTAATTCTCCAGTAATTTGTGCTTCACCAGTATCTAAATTTATCCAAGACTCCCCATTTAACGCTCTAATTATCCCTGTTTTAATTAGATTTGCATTCAATACTCCAGCTACTATATAATCTGCATAAAAACCTTGTCCTGTTCCGAATGTTTTAAAATCCCATTCTTTAGTTCCAGGTTTAAAAGAACTTGCTATCTCAAACCCCATAGTCCCTAAACACATACAACCAAATGTAGGGCTATCTTCTACTCTATCTTCAAAAATTATAGCTCTTACATCTTGTGGTTGTGCTATATCTTTAAGAGCCTTAAATTGAGTTTTTATTGCATTAATAGCTCCTTCAACAGTTCCAGCATTAACGCTCCCATTATCATTTAAAATATTATCCACTTGACTTTGTATATCAGCTTGTTTATTAAAAAAATTACTAACTGCATTCCCTAATTCTATAGATGTATATTCTCCAGTAATTAAATCTCTTTCATAATCTATTACCCTTGCTTTAACATCTATATCTAAATGCTTTATATAACAAGTTACTGTATCTCCTTTGTTAACTTCAACAAGCATTTTAAAATCTTTATATGCTGTAGTATTAGCTAGATTAATCATATCAATTTTATAGTTAACTGTTGGTTTATCTATATCATTTTCATAAAGTAAATTACATTGTCTAATTAATTCAGCTCTAGCTTCTTCTATTGTGTCAAAACCTTCTTCATCATCAGAACTCTCCTTAACTTTTACATCAGAAAATTCTATAACCCTCATTTTAGGTTGAGTATATTTATTTATTAAAGGACTATCTACCCATGGAGTTTCACCATCTAACATTATTCCATCATATCCAACTGGAATTATCCTAGTTACAACTTCTTCTATATTTACATCTTCTTCTATTTCATTAAGATTATATCCAAATTCAACTCTTACTCCATTGTCAGAGCCGATTTTATCATTTATGTAAACATCAAAGTTTTCACAATAGAACTCTCCACCCCACCTATTTAAGAAAGAGTTTTCTTCATTACCTAAAAGAGCTTCTACAATGTTTTTCCTAACATAATAGGCTGTACTTAAATTTGAAATATTACTATGTCCTGTAAATCCTGTATCTGCTAAAATTATATCTAAAGCTTCTTGCCCTATTTTATTAGTAGGTCTTACATCTAATAAAACTTTATCTATTAAATCATAAAAAATAGGCCTTGCATAAGCTGTTACACTATACAATTCCCTAACTACATTATATATTCTATAAAATTTTTTCTTCCCGTTTTCTTCAGCAGCAATAACATTTTCAAAATTAATATACTTCCATCTTCCGTCTTCATCTAAAAAATGTTCTAAGGTTAATTCCTTTTCACTCTCTTTATAAGTACATGAAGTTGGATCTAATGTTATATCTCCGTTTTTATCATAATTAGTATTAGTTTTTAAATATATTTCTATCATTACAAGCACCTCAAATTAGGAGTAATATAAATTACAAATCCCTCTGTCCAAGAAAAAGTATTTTCTCCTTCTAATAAATACATATCTTCATATCTACCTTCTAAAGCTACATTATCTACTATTCCTTCTCTATAACATAAACCTTTATCAGTATCTATTATTAACTCTTGCCCTATATTAGCTTTGATAACGTTATTGTTTATATTAAGAGTTAAATACCCTTCTCCTAATATTCTATAAACAGGCTTAGAAATTAAATAATTATTACATAGAAATGAGCTTAACTCTCTTTCATTTTCATCTATATAAACATATGGCTCACATGTAAATATAGCATTAAATTTACCTATCTTTTTTATTGACCTTTCAGGAGTATCTATGGTTACTTTATTAACTCTATAAAATACTTCTAGATCATCACTAAACTTTAATTTACTGTTAACTTTGCTTAATAACCATTCTTTTATAATTCTAAAATCTTTATCCCAGGAATATTTAGACATAAAATTAAATGATATAGGTATCTCTATATCATTGTAGCCTTTTTCTCTATATAAAGTTTTTCCACCCGGAACTTTTATCTCCTCATATTCCATAACAGGTGAAGGTTTATATGGTTTGCTTACTATCAATAAATTAACATCTAAATTAGTTTTATCATTATAAATAATAAAATATTTACCCAAATGTTAAACCACCTTTGCTCTTTTTATAATTGTTAGTACTTCTTCCTACAGATTTAACTACTTGTTTAGTAGTCTTTTCTATAATTTCCTTTTCACCTAAAAATACATGAATTTCTATATTATTAGAATTTTCACTAGTTACTAATCCAGCTATAGCCTTAGCTGTTTGAATCGCTGTATCTTTTATCATATTCTCACTCTGTAAGTGATTTTTTATTTTAGTTCCTCTAGGTAATTCAACTACTTCATACCCTCTTTCATTTATTGAAGTTAATCCCCCTTGGAAATATGAAGTTCCTAAAGCATTAGCTCCTATTGTAGCTCCACTCATTTTTTCGGTATAAGTAACAGTTTTCATATACTTTGTTTCTGGTTGCCAATTACTCCACCATCTTTTTATCTTATCCCAAGCCGTTAATACTGTTCCTGTTTGAGTGTTGACTTCATTATCTAAGTCAGAATTAATTTCTCGCATTTTTTCTATTGCATTTAATCTTGTCTCTTCTGCCTTTTCAATAACTCCATCTCTTTGTCTTTTAGCATCTTCAATCATTTTATCAGCTTGTTCTGCACTAATTACTCCTGATTCATCTCTTAATCTTGTAATAGTAGCAATTCTTTTCTCATACTCATCATTAGCAGTTGCTACTGCTTTATCTCTACTCTCATTTAATTTAGCAATATGTTCTGCTGCTTGCTCTGCTGTGATTCTTCCATCATAATCTTTCATTCTTTGAAGTATTACTTGGGCTTCAACCTCATTTTCACTTAATGCTTTTACTGCATTTTCTCTCATTTGATTTTGAAGTTCTGTTATTTGTCGAGTTTCTTCTTGTGTTAAAGCTCTTTTTTCTTGACTAGCAGTATTTATAATCTGATTTATTTGATTTTCAAATTCCTGTGTTTGAATTTTTTTATCTTCATAGAAAGTTCCTGTATTAGCTATAATATTAGCTTGCTCCTCAGCCGTTAAAGTGCTTTGTAAACTAAACATTTCTTGTAATTGAGCTATACTATCATTTTTTTGTTTCTCATAACCAGAAATTATTTGAGTACTCATTTCATTAAATTTAGCTGTCATATCAGTTTTTATTTGTTCTGAAATAGTAGTAGAATTAATATATAAGCTTTGCATTTCATTTCTAGCACTATCATCTAACTCTATGTAAGCTCCAACAGCTTCTTTAGTTGAATCACTTATTTTAATTACTGTAGCTTCTAGTGAGTTAGCCATATATTGACCTGAAGAATTAACTGTATTAGCTGTATATTCAACTTTATCTGCAAATAAATCAACTTCCGGAATTACTTCTTCATTAAGCCCCTTGTAAACAAGATAAACAGCTCCTGCTATTGCTGCTCCCGCTGCAACATAAGGCGCAGCCGCAACAACTACTCCTCCCAAAGAACTTGCAAGTCCTGCCATTCCACTAACTCCACCAGCTATTCCTGCAGCACTTCCTACAGCGCTAGTTGCAGTTGATGCTACCCCCAATGTAGATGATAAAGTCCCTGCTAATTTTGTAACACTTCCTATCCCTTGAGCGAGTTTCCCTACAGTACCTATTACTGGCCCTACGGCTGCACTTAAAGTAGCAAACTTGATTATATTCTCTTTAGTTGCAGGGCTTAAATTATTAAATTTTCCAATTAAATCCTTTATAATAACAAGTCCATCTTTTACAACTGGAAGTAATTCAACTCCTATCTCTCTTGCCATATCAACTATTTCATTTTTTAACATTTTAATTTGACTTTCAGTAGTAGCATATCTCTGATTGGCTTCATTAGTTAATGCAGTATTTTCTTCCCATGCTTCTGTTCCTAACGCTATTGTTTCATTAAATAAATCACTAGCACTACTAGCTCTTAATAAGCTATCTCTTAATCTAACTTCTGTAATTCCCATATCATCTAAAACTTTAATAGAACTGCTTCCTTGCTCTTCCGCTTTTGAAAGTCCTTGAATAAATGATATTAACGCTCCAGTAGCATCTTCCTTAAATGCTTTACTGAACTCATTTGTTGTCATTCCCGCAACACTTGCAAAATCTTTCAAACTATCATTTCCAGTTTCAACTGCCAATTGCATACTAACCATAACTTTAGAAAATGCACTACCTCCAGCTTCTGCCTCAATACCTACACTAGATAAAGCCGCTGCTAAAGATACTATATTTGCTTCTGTCATTCCAACTTGAGTACCTGCTCCAGCTAATCTCATAGCCATAGAAACTATATCAGCTTCTGTGGTTGCTGAATTATTACCTAGAGCAACAATTGTGCTCCCTAACCTATCAAATTCAGTTTGTGCCATTCCTGTTATATTAGCAAATTTAGCAAGCTGACTTGCTCCTTCTTCTCCTGTTAAATTTGTAGCATTTCCCAAATCTATAATAACCTTAGTAAATCCCAAAATATTATCTGTTTGTATTCCTAATTGTCCTGCTGCTTCTGCAACTGCTGCAATCTCTTCAGCGCTTGAAGGAAGTTCTTTAGACATATCTTTTATACCTTGTTCAAGTTCTGCTATTTGTTCTGTTGTTCCATCTACTGTCTTTTTAACTCCAGCAAATGCACTTTCCCAATCAACTTGTGCTTTTATAGCCGCTGTACCCATAGCAACTACTGGTAGTGTTACAGTTTTAGTTAATGCGCTTCCTATTTTAGTAGACTTTTCTCCAAAGTTAGAAATATTCTCTCCTGCCTTTTGAAGGCTTTCTCCAGCCTGTGCCCACTTCGAATTTTGCCTATCTAACTCTTCACTTGTACTTTTAAGTTGGGATTCAACTCTAGTCAATTGAGCTTCTGCTTCATTTAATTTAATTTTATGATTATTAACAGTTTTAATATTTTTATCTACTACATCCTTTTGTTCTTGATACGCTTGTCTACTCTCATCTAGTTTCTCTTTATTTTTTTCTACGGCATTAGAAGCTTCCTCTAAAGCCTTCTTCTGTTCTTTTACTGCTTTAGACCCCTCTATAACATATCTCATATGCATTTGTGCTTGCGAACTATTTTTGCCTTGCTCTTTTGTAACTTCTTCAAGTTGTTTTTTCCAGAATTCTAAACTATTTTCAGCTTCATCTAATTTCTTTTTTTCTTCGTCATATACTTTTACAGATTTTCTATATTCATCATTTAAATTAGATTTTGTTTTCTTTAATTCATTAAGTTTATCATTATTTTCTTTAGCTTTGTTACTAGCTTTTTCTATACTATCTTTATATAAATTAATTTTATCTTTAAGAGTTTCTGTTTGTTTAACTAAAGCTTGTTGCTTGTATGTTAAATCGCTTGTATTTTTCCCAAAATAATTTAATCTTTCACCTGCAAGCTTTATTTCACTTTGAGTAAGCTTATACTGTGAATTTATTTCTTTTAACTTTTTATTATGCTCGTTATCATCTATTGTAAATATTGTGCTGACTTTTCTTATAGATTCACTCAATTTCCCACCCCCTTTTTAAAAAAGTTCTGAAAAGCTTTCTACATATACCTCTTCCTCTTCTTGTTTTGAATTTCCAAAGATAGAATCAATAGTTTCTCCAACAATTTCTCTTAAATTATTTTTGAAATAGTTACTATGTAATTCTTCTAAGATTAAAATTTGTCTTAATGTTGAATTTAAAAATTGATTTTCTGACATATTTAATTGATGTATTGCAACATAATAAAAATAATCTAAGTTAAAATCTTTAATCTCTACTTCTTTTCCTTGATTTTTTGATTTTTTTTTACTTCTGATTTAACTTCAAATTCTGATACTCCAGTTAACTCTTGATCAAGTAAATCTAAAGTTATATTGCTTAGAGTTTCAATTGTTTTTATATTAATCAACATAGTATTTTTAACATCTTCTTCTGAAATATCCTTATTGGCCATACATCTTATAATCGCTGGTAGCTTTTCAAAATTATTTTCAAAGGCATATTGATAAATTAATAAGAATGCATTTCCATATTCTTTATGCATTTTTATTAATGCATTAAAATCTAGTTTTAATTCTATTTCCTCATCTTTTATTTTTATCTTATAACTTTTAATTTCATTTACTAACACAATTACCTCCACTAATAAGGTAGCCTAAGCTACCTTTAAATTTTTATTAAACATCTGAAATAACTTTTTCTGTAGGTATTACCACTGCCTTTCCCCATTTCTCAGCATGAGTTTCTAAATTGAAACCTTCATCACTTGTTTTTACACTATGTTTCCATATACCATTTTCTAAAGGCATAAACAATCCAGAAATTGAAACAGTTTGATACTCTGTTTTTCCTTCTTTTGTTTTGGCTTTATCCTCAGGAATACTTAATTTACCTTTAAATAGTGTTAAATATTCTTTAACACCACCACTCAATGTTTTTTCTACCATTAAAGCAATATATGGTGGTTGGTCATCAGCACTTTCTATGATCCCTCCATCAGAAGCTATCTTTTTACCAAATAAAACAGCATAGTTAGCTGTATCTATTGAAGCAAAATCTAATGTAACTTCAATATCCCCTAACGAATTTTCACTATCATACAATCTATTTTCTGCATACATAGTAGCTTGTTCTTCATTTGCTGTTACAGATATTTCTCTTAAACCTGGTAAGTACTTAGCGGTTTCATAAGTTGGAGAATCTCCATCTGTAGTTAAAACTGCATAATACGCTTTCTCTACACCTGTTGTAATTTTCTTTGCCATTTCTATTCCTCACTTTCATAATTAAATCTCAAAATATAATGAAAGAGCTTGGGATTTTCTTCGTATAAAGAACCTCTAAACTCTTTTATAAAGTCATTTTCTTTCATTACATTTTTTATAACCTTAACTATTGATGCATAACTTCCTTTTGTAAATACATCAATTTGTATTCTATAATTTGTTTCTATTTCTTCATTTTCCGCAAATAGTGAACCTTCTTCATTTAAAATTTCATATTCAATATAAGGAGCTATTGTATTATTAGGAGCTTTTAAAAGATATATTTTATCATTAACTAAACTTGATATTCTTTCATCAAATAGAATTTTTCTTAATAATTCTTCCATCTACTTAAGCACCTCATTAGCTATAATTTTTACTGCTTTATCAGATACTTTATCTACAGCCTTACTAAAGAATCCTATATGTTTTTTATTATCACTAGATCCAAACTCATTATATATATCTTCTACTGTATCACCTCTTATTTCAAAACCTAAATTTCCATCAAATCTTTTTATATTGCTTTTCCATCTCTTTTTCATATTCCCAGTTGCAACTGGAGAATTATCAATTACAGCTTGTTTTACTATTTCAGCACCTTCTTTTAATGCTGCTCTCTTTTTTTTATCAGAGATATTCATATCATCTAAATCTTTAAAAATATCTTCAAAACCCCTTATCTCAATTGCCATTATTAATCACCTGCAATTTAGCCTTTATTTTAAGCTCTTTATTTAAATATTTAATATTATCAATTTCTAATATTTCATATCTTTGTTTATTGAACATAATAAAGCAATCCATATCGATATTTTTATAGTATCTAGTATAGAAACTCGTTACATTTTCAGATATTACTTGTTTACTATTCCAATATTCTTTACCATAAAGATTATTAATATCTGCCCAAGCTTTTTGAAAAGTAACATATTCCTCTATTGGAAACCCCTCCTTATCATAGGTTGTTTCTAATCTTTGAAATTCAATTCTATGTCTTAAACTTCCTATATTCATATAGCATCACCTTGAGTATATTTCAGCTGAACGATTATAGTATCTAATCCAAAAGCTATTTTACTTACATTTTTTCCTGCAGTTTCAACAGCTCTATTTTCATACCAATGAGATATCAGTATTTTTATAGCAAGCTTATACAACTCTTTAGTGTAATCCTTCTTTATACCAGCATTGGTTAGATACTCTTCCGCTGCAATTTGTAATCCTTCAATAAATGAATCTTCCTCTTCTCCATCTATTCTAAGAAATAATTTTAATTCTTCTAAATCCATAATTCACCTCTAAAAAAGAATGAAATTTAACTCTCACTCTTTATGATTGGTTCATATATCCTTTTGCTTTTAAGTCTGCAATTAGCGCATTATATGCCGTCGCTATTTGTTCAGCGCTAACAGAATTTGTTTCTAGTTCAGCTATATTATCTAATTTAGTAATAACAGCATCTTTACCCTTTGCACCGGTTTCTCCTTTGTCACCTTTTGGTCCTGTTGCTCCTTGTGGACCTGCTGGCCCTTGAGGTCCAGGGGTAAGTTCTATATTAAAAATCCCTTCCTCAATATGATCCATTTTTTCTTTAGTTATAATATCGCCATTATTCCATGTTTGTTTTTGATAAGCCATTGTTATTCACCTCTCCCTATTTCAGCTTTACCTATCTTAGCTTTACCAATTGTAGCTATCCCCTCATTTTCAGAGGGTTTACTAGGGTGTTATATCAATATATCCATTAACTATTGCTTTACTATCTCTTATAGTAACATCTTCTCTTTCGATAGCCCTAAATAAAGTTAAATCTTCTTCATATGCATTCAAGTCTCCAATTACAGCAACATCAGAAGTTTTAATATTCATTAGCTGTCTATCCCAGAAAACAATACCCTCTTTTAAATCACCTATAATAAATGGTACTTTATTTGTATTAGTTGCCATATCATCATTAGGTATTACCTCTATCGGAATAATTGTAGCGCCAGCACAAAGTCTCATTTCCATAGGGTTGCTTGGGTTAGGTTGTAATAAATATTTACCATCTGTATCTTTTAAAGTATCTAAATATTGTAACCCATCATCATTTGTAATTATCTTACTTGTTGCCTTAAATGCTTGCCCTAAAGTAACATTTAAAGCTTTCTTTATATCATCAATTCCTTCTAGTTTAACTTCATTTAAAGTTGCTATTTGTTCCAATATTAATTTATTAGCTGTAACCCTTGATTCATCACCAATCCACTCAATTAAAGTGTTTGTTATATTTGCGTCTGAATCACTTAATAATTCATTTGTAACAGGAAAATATCCAGCATATTTATCTATTTCATAAGCAATTCTCTCAAATTGTGGTGTGCCTTTTACTCCTATCTTCCCACCTTCACCAACTTTAGTAAATCCTGTTTGTTGTGATCTCTTTTTAAAAGTTCTTTGTCCTTTATTTGTAGTAACTTTTTCTACTTTAACTAAATCCTTTAAAGATTTTTTAGATTCTTTATAAGTATTAATTCTTGTTAAAATATCTTCTGGTACAGTATATCCTCCATCTACTAATGTTCCTTCTGACATTTTATTTGTAACTCTAAATCCATTTCTTGCAGCATTTGCAAATTCTTTAGTTGAATCTTTTATCTTATTAGTTGCTTCTTTTACTTCTCCAGCTTCAATTTTATCTTTTATCCCTTCTTCTGCTTCAACTTCTAAGTCATAAAGTACATCAAACTTAGCTTGAAGTTTTTTCAACTCTTCCTTAGCAGCTTGTGCTTCTTCAATTTTATTTTCGTTTGCTAAGTTTTTAACCTCTGACTTCTTAGCATTAATTTTATCAAGTAATTCTTTTAACTCTTTATTCATGATTTATCCTCACTTTCACTTTAAAAAATTTAATAAAAAAAGACTTAGATTAAATCTAAATCCCATAAAATTGCCTTCTTTTCATTTTCTAATTTTTCTACGTCTTCCTTCTTGTTATTTTTAACCTCTACTTGATTTAAAACATAATCAACAGGAATATTTTTATATTTATTTAATAAATTTAAGTCAAACTTAGCAGCTATATTTTTATCTTCACCAACTACATCACATAAGCCATAATTATAACATTCTTGTGCTGTAAGCCATGTTTCATTATCCATTAATGTAATTAAAGTTTCTTCATCTAACTTATCACCAGCTTTATCTAAATAAGTTTGTCTTATACTTGCATTAACTTTATCTAAATCATCAGCTAATTTTCTAAATTCATTAGAATTTCCTGCAGCGTAAGTCCATGCATTATGAATCATCATCATAGAGTTGCTTGGCATTATTATTCTGTCTCCAGCCATAGCAATAACACTTGCTATACTTGCTGCTAACCCATCTATGTATACATTCTTAGTGCATTTCTTACGCTTTAACATGTTCATTATAGTGTTACCTTCAAATACATCTCCCCCCGGACTATTTATATATATATTTAGAGTATTTATTTCTCCCAGATCATCTAACTCTTCTTTAAAACTTTGCGCAGAATGTGCTGCATAACCAGCTCCCCAACTTGCTACTTCAATATATAAATATAAATCAGCTTCTGTTGATGTTTGATTTTTAAATTCCCAGTATTTATTACTCATTCTTATCACCTCCTTTCGCATATTGTTTTCCTACATCTGTTATAGGTATATAGTTACCATTCATAACAAGTTCATCTCCTCCTTTTCTTGAAGGTTTATCCATATACTCTCTTGCTTCATTTGGTGTATATATACCATTATTTACAGCTTTAGACAATGCTTCTATTTGAGTTTTACTATCTGTTCTTAAGATTACTTTTTCATTAAACTTAAAGAATAGTCCCTCTTCTATTTCTTTTTTACTTAATAATTTATAATTAAGTTCCTCTTCATACTGCTTTAATATAAATAGCATTGTATCTACATAAAAACTTAATTGTTGCATTTCAGAGTTAGCATAGGAGCTTTTCTCATAATCATTTATTTGATTTGGTTTAATTCCTAGTGCCCCTGCAATTTGAAGCGCATTAAATTTTTTTAATTCAAAAAACTGACTATCTGTAAGTTTAATATCTAATGGTACTAATTTCATTCCTAACGGTACAGGAATTATCTTCCCAGAATTTTTAGAGCCATTTGCAAAATCTTCAAACCCTTTTACAAGTCTCTCTTTTGCTTCTTGATTTAAATCCCCTGTATATTCAAGTACAGCTTTAGCAGTAAGTCCACTTTTGTATAAATTATTCATAAAGTTTTGACTTTCTAATCCACCTTCTACTGTATTCTTAAGTATTTCTCTAACAGGAACACCTAATATACCATCAAAACTATATGATGTTTTAAAGTGTAATACATCATCACTGTTAAATAGATATTGTTCTGCTGAATATTTATCAGTATATCTATACCATAATCGACCTTTAGCACCAAACGTTCCTTCATCATCTATTAATACTTGAACATCCTCAGATGGCATAACCCAAAAATCTTGAATTTCATAACTACCACCATATTTATTTCTTTTGAATTTCCTTCTTATCCAAACATAAGCATTTCCATAATGATTCCTATTTTGTTCTACTGTAGCCCAAAATGTAGATGGTGTCATTAAAGCATTTGGTCTCGTCTTTAATAGCTTGTGAGCTTTATTAGACTTAGCTCTCTGTATTCCTTTTTCGGTTTCTTGATAAAACTTTAAAGGCATTTTTCCTAATGTTTCTGATAACATTTTTAAGCACGTGAAATATGTTGCTTCACTTACCAATTGCTTAGGAGTTGAGCTTATTCCAAGCCATTCTAATAATTCTTGGCTTTGCATATCTACCGTTCTTTCTGGAATAATAGCATTTTTTATCTTTTTTGCAATTCCACTAAATACATTCAATTTCTCACCTCCTTTACCATCCCATCATCTTTAAGTAATCATCAGTAACTTCATTTATATTTATTGAGTTTACTTGTAAATATAACTGTGTATAACAGAAAATACTTGCTACAACTAAGTCTATTCTTGTTTTATTTTTATTTTCTTTAGCTAGCAATATATCATCAGTAGTTCTGCCTTTTATTGTTGTTGTATTACTCATACACCAATCTAAAAGCTTATTATTTTCATAAAATACTTTACCTAAGTAAATATCATCTCTAAATTGTTTTATAGCTGGTGATAAATTACTATATGTTTGCTTTAAAAGTATTACTTCATAGTCTTTAGATAAACTTTCCATCATCTGCATAGCATTAAATGGATCAGATACAATACATTTGATTTTACACTTATAGTTACTTTCTATACTTCTTATATACTCTTCCACTATTGTATAATTGACTATTGCTCCAGAAGTTATAGTACAGTACCCTTTTTCTTGGAAACTTCTATAATCTGTTTTTTCTCTTCTTTCTGGTAATGAATCCTCAGGTAAAAAACCATGTGATGTTAAATAGTATTTATCTTCATCCTTATACATTATTGAAACTGCAGTTAAGTCTGTAGTTAAAGAAAGGTCTACCCCAATAACAACTTCTTTTCCTTCTAAATTTATATTTTCAAGACAGCCTTTTCTCCATTGTTCAAAATCAACATAGCCATTTTCTAAAACTCCATTCAATCTTTCATTTAAAATTTTAATTCTAAATTCTTTCATAGCACTTGGAATTTTTAAGCCTTTTTTATACTCTTGTCTTAAAAATTTTCTGCCATTTTCTAAACTCATCTGTAACGGATTAGCTTTCCACCAGTTTATTTCATCATTAAAATCATCACCTTCATCAAGTTCAAAAAGTAATCCAAATGTATTAATAGTTTCATTATCAACTCCTAACAAGATACTTTTATGATATTCTAATAAATCATTAAAAGCATTTATCTCTAAATCATATTGTGTTGATATATAAATACTCAATCTATCTTTAGTTGACATTTGAGATAGTTTTAAAGCTCCTATTATAGTTCCATCTTCTTGATTAGCAACTTCATCTACTATAAAACTGCTAAGTAATAACCCATTTATATTATTAGCTTCACCACTTAAATGTTTTGTTGTACATTCATTTAATTTGCATTCAATTTTATCTCTTGTTATCTTAAAATGTTTAGAAATTAATGGGCTTGCTTTAATTATTTCCACTATTGCATCTCTAACTAGCGCTGAAATATCTCGTGTTTTCCCTGCTGTAGCATGTTGTGCAAATTTAGGACTTCTTAACATTATAAGTATCTCTGTTACTGCACAAAAGAATGATTTTCCAGCCTTTCTACCTATCTCTAGATAAACTTCTTCTATCATTCTTTTTCTTAATCCATTTTCGTCCTCTTCTTTATAAAACCAACAAAATATATTTTCCCAGGTCATCATTTGCAATCCTGCTGCATAGTCTATAATAGGTTTGTTAGCATAAAATCCAGTAGCATAATTAATAAGACTTAACAATTTATATATTGTTTCAGCTTCATTAAAATCAAAAAAACAAGGTAAATTTACCTTGCCTTCTAATCTATCCACATATCTTTTACATTCTAATTTAACCCATTTATTAGCTATAAACTTACCTTCAACAACTTCTTTTGCCCATTTATAACCCTTTAAATCTTTCTTATCCACTTTTACCCCCTGCTAAAACCTGCAGTAAAGGATCTTGTTTCTCTTGTTCTGCTTGTAAATTAATATTCCCTAATTTAGCTCTGCTTTGAGGACTTAAAGATAATTCATTACAACACCTAAAAAAGTCTTTTGTATATTCAGATTTAGCTTTCATTAAATCTTTGTCATACATTCTATTTATATCTTTATTTATTATCTTTTCTATCTGTTGTAATCTATCTATTGCTATAGATGCTTGAGATAATATATAAGTATCTAAATTACCAAGTATTCCACTTTCATTAAGTTGCTCAATAATATAATTAAATATCTTCTTCTGACTTGCATTTAGGTGTGTTGGTGGGGAAATGTTATCTGCTCCACCTTTCAATTTTTCTTCTGCTGCTAATCTTAATTCTCTTTCTTCTTTAGTTAAGTTTTTACTCATTACTTTAACACTTTTACTAGGTCTTGCCACTTCCTCACCTCCTTATTTTTTCATTTAGGGAATTTTGTGAAACTGAAAGGCCTCTCGCACTCTCCGTCTGAAAGTTCAATACTTTCTTGATACCCCCTACCCCTTCATGCTATTATGCCTCCTTTGATGACAACTTTCGCATAGACATATGAGGTTATCTATATCTAATTTCTTTGACCAATCTTCTTTAATTGGTATTATATGATGAACTGTATTGTATGAAGTTATTGTATTCTTAGCTAAACAATCCTTACATAGCGCATGATCTCTTGATATTGCTACTTGTCTTACCTTAATCCATTCTTTACTTTTATAGAACTTATTATATTTACTATCTCTCTCATAAGTATTTTGTTTATAGTATTTTATATTTTGTTTACGTTCCTGTTCTGTTTTAACTTCACACTCTGGACATCTCTTAATGCTATATGGTATTACCTTCCCACATCTGCATATCTTCTTTAAAGTCATAATCATCTACCTTTCCATAAATAAAATAGCACCTAGTATTTCTACTAAGTGCTTTCTTGGTACAAAGGGTATTTGAGAACTTATGAGAGGTTATATAGTTAATAACCTTAATCCAATAACTGCATTTCTATGCTTTGCTGGATTAATCTATCTATCTGACTATAATGCCTGTAGGTAAGGTCTTACTTGCCACCAATAGATATTTATTGCTTCACTCCCCTTATACTACCTACTGCCATATAAGGTTCATAGTTCGTTTTTGGAGGAGATAGTAAGAATTGAACTTACGTATATAGGTTAACAGCCTATTGTTCTACCATTGAACTATATCTCCATATTGCACCCAGTATTTCTACCAGGTGCTTTCTTTATTATTTTATAGGAGGATCTATCCATGTCCATTAAGTTATATTTAATGGATAATATCTACATACTCATTATCTCACATATTGTCTATATGATTATTCTTCTTTTATTCCTTTTTTATTCCACTTTACGCCATTCTTCCCATCTTTGAATATTTGCAATAGCTTTTTGCTTTATCTTATTTACTTGAGATTGACTTATATTCATTTCAAATGATATTTGTGTTTCATTCTTTTTAAATTTATATTTTAATTCTAATAGCTTGTACCATTCTTCATTAATGTATTTTAAGTTATATTCTAGTATAGAATTATCTAACTCTATATTTTCTATTTCCTCTTTTATCTCTTCTATCTCTATTTCCTTAGATAACTTTCTTTTTAACTTTAAATCAGTTATCCTTATTACTTCTCTTTCTGCATAACTTGTTCCATCCGATGAACTCTGTACTCTTTCTTCAAATCTTGGACTACTACTTTCTATTTCAATATTAATATCACATTCTCTAAGCTCTTGATTAATTTTATCTATCTGGTTCTTTAATACTTCTATTCGATAATTTAATGTGGCTATTTTCTTCTCTTTATTGAAATAGTTATATAACTTATCTTCCGTCTTTTTGAATTTATCTCTGCTCATTAACTATCCATCCTTTTTTCTAATCTATTTAACTTTGCTATCTCTATGTTTTGGACTTCAAACTCCTCTATATCTAATAACATCATTACCTGCTTAATCATTATGTTAACATCTGCTATTTCTTCTATTACATCTATTACTGCTTTATCTGTATTTCTATCTTTATCTACTGCTCTTTTATATTTACTTATAGCAACTATTAATTCTGCTAATTCTTCTTGTGCTTGATCCAGTTGTCTTTCTCCATACTTTTCTACTGCTCTATCTAATATTCCCATGAATTACTCCTATTCTTTATAATATTTTTTATGAAACTAATTTTCTATATGAATGTTCAACTTCAGTTTGAGCCACTTTTGCATATACCCTTAATGTTAATCCAACATCATTATGTCCTAAAATTTGTTGTATGCATTCTGGAGCCATTCCACTTCTTAAAGCAAATGTAGCCATTGTATGCCTAAATGTATGCGGAGTGATTCTCATTTCTATATTAGCCATCTTTTGCATTTTATTTACAATTACTTGATAACCACGATTATTTAATTTTTTATAAGGCTCTGTATTATTCGATTTTTTATTTGGAGCTTTTGAAGAACAGAATAAATATTCGCTTATTATTCCTTGCTCTTCACGTTCTCTAAGATAATTAAGTATTGCTCTTTTACATCTTTCTGTAAAATATACTCTTCTTTCTTTATTTCCTTTTCCTATAACTAATAAAGTTTTATTAGTCATATCTAAATCTTTTACCTTAACATTGCCAACTTCAGCTACTCTACAACCAGTTGATAAGAAAAATTCTAATATTGCTCTATCTCTCCTACTAAGCATACAATCTCTTAACATTTCAACTTGTTCTTCATTTAAAGGTTTCTTTTCTCGTTTTGGTTCTTTTACTGGTTTTACCGAAGAACATGGATTCTTAATTATAAACTCTTCATTTTGAAGCCATGCAAAGAATAATTTAATAGGTGTCATAAATGTGTTCATTCCAGCAGCACTTTTAGTACTACTTTCTGCATACATGAACATTTTAATATCAGCACTTGTAATCATAGATACTGGCTTATTAAAGAATTTGCATAATTTTCTAAGATTATAGTTGTAATTTTTTAAAGTAGCTGCTGATAATCCTTCAAGCTTTTTAGTAGCTAAAAAATAGTTTATTCTATCTTCAAGATCACTTGTTACTAATGCTGTTTCTTTTGTAGTAACCTCATATCCATATAAAACTTCTTCTACCAATCTTTTTATTTCTAGTTGTCTTGGTAGATTAACCTCTAGCTCTGGAAATTCAAGTGTTAATTTGCCTATTAATTTAACAGTTACTTCTTCATTACAATTTCTATAGTTTAAGTTCTCCATGTTCTTCTCCTCCCTATTCACTAATTGATTTTGATTATCTTATGAGAATAGAAGTATATAGCATTATCCGTATTCCCTTCTATTCTCTCTTTTTTTGAATTGTTCACTAAAAAATACCGCATATTCTTTATTGAATAATACGGTATTTTTATTAATTTATATTGAATTTTATTTTTGATAAGCTAGGATTACCCGTTAATTTATAAATATATTAAACTGTATGCTTTTTTGTCAATAATCTATGTATTGATAATCCAATACAATATCCTGTAATAGTAAAACCTATTATTGATATAATAGTATTATATATTTGATAATTATACTTAATTGCATCAACCATAGATAATAGCCAAAATGCTAATGGTATTAATAGAGGTACCCCTATTACTTCTCTTTTAGACTTTCTCACATAAAACCTATAGAATAATCCAAATAATAATAAACTTATTATCGAAATGATAAACTCATTCTTAGATATGTTTACTGGAATATCAGATGATATTAAAAGTACGTATAACCACAATATTATCGAAACAACAAAGAAAACAGCTTCTAAGTATATATCAATAAGTTTACTCATATTAATTCTCCTCTTACCACTTTATAAAACTTAACAATACTATAATTGTATTATCATTATAAGTTAATTATGATATATTTTTTAACACCGTATTATTCAATTTTCAAAGATCACTTAGTTCACAATAATTTCAAATTGTTCACTGGTACAAGTCATGGTGCAATGTGTAGTCTGCTTGTACCATTAGGTGCTACACTACCTATTTAATAACTTAAATATTCATAAACGTTTCTATAACTTCTATAGCTTCCTGCTCGCATGAATTTATGTGGTTAATCTTAGCTTTAATCTCTTCCATTTGTTTTAGTAAATCTTCTCTTTCAGCACTTGCCCAACAGTTAACATCTTTAGCGCTACTGAAAGCAAATTCTTCATCTACTGTTACTACAGCTCCCTTTATGTTGTATAAGCCATACTCTCCTTGAACATATCTTTCTATAACTTTAGTAATCTCTTTAACAACTTTTAATTTACTATTCTTATTCTTAACCATTGTTTCTGTCTTGTTATTCTCATCTATATTAGCTTTTTCTATTTCTTTAGGTGTATTTATACCTTTATTATCTTTTTCTTCTGTATGAGCCTTATTTTCGTCTGTAACATTATCCTTAACATCTTCTTTTAAATCATCTTCAAAAATGTATTCTAATGCATCTTCTAATTCTTTATCTGGTTCTCCTAAAACTTCTTTTATTCTATTAGATACATCTTTTGCTTTTTCTTCTTGCTCTGCTATCTTCTTTAACTTTTCTTCTTCTGAAACTATAGCCTTAGTCCTTTTATAAGCATTAGTTAAAATAGCTGTACTAAGAGTGTTAAACTCTTCTATTAGCATCTTTACACTAACTTTTTGATTATATCCATCTTTGATTAACTCCCTTACCCTCTTTTCAACCTCTGGTGCCATTTCTTCATTTATTTTCTTTATCGCCATATCGTAACTTCCTCCTAAACTTTCTTTTAAATTTTTCATTTTATGTGCATCATCTAGCATCAACTCTGCGCTTTTATCTATAATTCTTTTAACATCTTCCCACTCTAAGTTTTCAAGTTCTTCAAAAACTGCTGCACTAAAACATCTATCAATTGCTTGTAATAAGCTATCATTCTCTTTCCTTGCTTCAATTTTTACTAAGCTATCTATCAATGTTTGTTTAGCAGGAGGCAATGACCTAAACCATGCCATAGCCTCAACTTTCTTATTACTATCTTTCTTCTTTTCTTTTTCTCTAGCTCTTCTTTCTGCTCTATTCATAATTTCCTCCTAGAAAGGCATATCTCCATAATCTGTTGGTACTTCCTCACCAAATCCCATATCCTCTTGCGGATTCCATGTTTCTGCATTACCTTGATTATTATTTGAATTACTATTACTTATAAATTCAAAGCTTTCTACAACTACATCCGTCGTATACCTCTTAGTTCCATCTTTCCCATCATAACTACCAGTTCTTATATTTCCTGTAACTGCTAACTGCCTACCCTTAGTAACATATTGAGCAATTGCTTCTCCTTGTTTATTAAATGCTATACAGTTTATAAAATCTGTTTCGTCCTTTTTAAACTGCCTTGCTACTGCTAAAGTAAATCTACAAACTGCTGTTCCACTTCCTGCTGCATATCTTAACTCTGGATCCTTAGTTAAACGTCCTATCAAAATCACCTTATTCATTTTTTAACATCCTCTCTATATCAAATCTTAATTCTGCGATTTTATTCATTATCGTATTAAAATCTTCCATTCCAGTTCCTTTTACTTCTCTATCAATCAAAAACTTAAAAGCTTGGTCTATTGTTGTTAAATATCCTACTGCCTTTTTAACTTCTTTCCCCAAATTCTTACTTTCCTTTTCTTTAACTACTGAATGTTCATATACTGTTACATTTAAAACATCACTTTCAATTGAATACTTTTCATTAATTCTCATTTTTAACTTCCTCCAATTCAAACTCTATTCTTTCCTGCTCTTCAGTCCACTTCTTAACCACTGTTAACTCTACTACCTGAGCATCATCATCAAATGCAATTTTATTTAAACTATCCAATACTATTTTTGCTATATTATCCGAGTCTGGTTTCTTTAATGGCATTTCTACCCCATCTCTTATAGCTTGTACACGTTTCTTCGTATAACTCTTAGGTATTTTATAGTAAACCTCTATCCTTGCACTTACTGGCCCATCTATAAACTTTCCATCTTGCTCCTGGTAACAACATTTAATCCAGTTTTCATATGTAATAGTATCCCCTGGAGTAAATGCTCTTCCTGTTTTAGTATTGAATCTTGGTCTAGCTTTTCCTTTTATCTTTCCTTCAACTACAATCACTTAATCACCTCTGTTGAAATTGATTTTCTTATGAGAATAGAAGCATATAACATTAGCTGAATTTACTCCTATTCTCTATATATTTAATTTTTATATTCTTCTAAATCTTTTTCTAAAATCTCCATGACCTTTTTAGCTTTATACTCGTTCATCCTTTTACTCCTCTCTATTATTTCTTAAATCTTCTCTACCAAGCTTATATAGTACCCTTGTATCTCTATGTACTTCATCTAGATACTTAACTATATTCTCTAGTAAATCTTTAATCTCTGCTCTTTCTCCACGCTTTAAATTGCTTCTTATTTCACATCTTATAACTGACCATCTAAAATAAGCTTGTAAGCTATCTTGCATTAAACTAAATTCTCCTGCTATATCATCTTCTTTTAGATTATTTTTTCTTTTAATTATGTTTCCTAAGATAATACAATCATCCGGATATTGATTCTTTAACTCTTCCAAAACACACCTCTACATAATCAATTTACCGCCCATACAAGCCCTTATTATATCTTCTTTGATATATTTATAGTCTTGTATAGAAAACCTCTTTAAAAGCCTATTAAGCGCCTTATCGTCAATCTGTAAAATATTATTTATTTCTTCTCTAGTTAAATACTGCTTGTCCAATAACTCTTCCAGCTTGTTTTGGAACTCTAATTTAAGTTTTCTATTAAGTCTTGCTCCTTTACTTCCATGTACTCCATATGTTCCTCTATGGTGCTCCTGGCATAAATACACAAAGTTTAATTTACAGTTCTCTAAATTCTTATTTTCCGACCTGTACACTACATGGTGTAATTCTACATAAGGACTTCCACATACTTCACAAAAATGTATTTCCCTTATCTGCATGACCTACACCCTCTATTCTTAGCTCCTCTTGTTCTTGCTATTGCTTTTAATGAGCTTTCTACTGTAAAGGAATTAGCTTCATATTCTGCACGTTTCCTTATCTCTAATCTTCTCTCCTGCCTTAACTTTATATCCCTAAAAGTTTGCTCCGCTCTTTCAGCATTAGTCATACTTTCCCATGCTTTCAATTTAACCACCTATTTCAACTTTCTTTCCTGTTAGTATCTCTAAATCCTCTTTGTATTTACTTCTTAAAATTTCATTCTTAAAATTATCTGGTGATGATATAGTAATAATTTCACCTTCAACTACTACTGCATCATAAAACCATGTTCTATATGCAACTTCTCCCCATTGCTCATAAAACTTTTCGTGTATTTGAGTTGGGAATGAAAGAGGTGGAAGTGAAGGAACTTTTTCTTCTTCTCCTTCTTCCCATTCTTCTCTTTCTTTAACATTCTTTATATATTCTTTATCATTCTTGTTTGTTTTCTTTTGATTTTCTTCTGCATCACTTTTGAATTTCTTTTGATTTTCTTCTGTGTCACTTCTGTGTTCCTTTTGTGTTTCTTCTGTGTTTCCTTGACCTTGGTAAACCCCATAGTTTTCAATGGTTAGAAGTGTTTTTTTATTATCACTTTTATAATTAATCATCCCATCTTTTTGTAACTGCTCTAAATATTTTTTTACTTTGTTTGTGCTCCACTTCCATCTGTCACTTAGTTGTCTTAATGATGTTATTTTTGAACCCTTTTTCACTTCAATTAATTCACCATTAAACATTATTTTTTTATCTTTATGATTTACCATTAATAATAAATCTATAAATGCTTGTCCTCTGGTGAAGGGTTCATCATCCCATAACCAATGTTCTTGAATTGCTCTATGAAGTTTTATCCACCCTTCTGCCATACTAACTACCTCTAGTAAGAAGGACTAAAATATCTTTCTCTTCTAACATCCTCTAGTCTTTCCTTCTCCTCTATAATTTCATGTGCATTCTCTAATGCAACCTCTAATTCTAAGATTTTATCTTCTAACTCACTAACTGTCTTTTCTCCAACGCTTTCTCTGTATTGGTCAAACAAATATTCAAACTGCTCATTTGTTAATTTAATCTTTTCCGTTCTGTCCTCTATCATAAATTCAACATCTGTAGCAGGTACATAAAATATCTCTTGATTTCTCCAATCTAATTTAATTGAATTAGCCATTTTTCTTATCCTCCAATCCGTTACAAACATGGTCATATTCTGCTTTAGTTAACTGCTCTACTGCCTTGTTATATCTAGTAGTTACCATTTGTTTAATTGTTTTTTGGTCATATCCTACTGCATTAGCAATTGCATATAATCTCTTCACTTGTGCTTCACTTAATCCTTTTTTAGCTCCAGTTCCTCTATTAGATGTATCTCTATTATCTGGATCAGCATCATCAGTAGGTGCTTGGAAAAACTTTAATATAAAGTATCTTTCTGAATATGTTAAACCACTACCAAATGCTTTTGATATATCATCTTGTGCTCCATATAACTTCCATGGAACTATTAATGTTTCACTCGGCTCTTCTGCATTAATCCATGTATAAGACATATCTCCAGATACTACATGATCTGTACACTCTTTACCTTTAGAGTTTATATAATCGTAAGTAGATGTAATTGTATCTCCTACTCCTGGAACTAATATTATTCCTAACTCATCCATCTTATCTCTTATCTTTGCTATAGCTTGACTACCACTTACATATTTATATCCATATCCTTCTGTATCTTTAGAAAAGTTTATAACCTCTTTTCTAATCTCAACTAACTTTTCATATAAATTCATCTAAAGTCCTCCTGCTATCTAATCCTTAAGCTTTCAGTTTGTTTAATTTCTACTCCTGGTATATCTTTACCATTTTTTAAATCATTCAAAATAGCTTTCTTATCTATAACTGGAGCTTGTTCAATTAAATACTCTTTAGAAATAATCTTTTCATCTAGTATAGATACTCCTGGAGCATTTTTTTGAATATTAAAGCTAAATAACTTCCCTTTAAACTTTGTTTTTCCTGTAGCTTTCATAGCTCCATCTAAATACTCTTTTAAATTTTTAACTCTATTTTCTAAAGATTTTCTTCTATCTGATAATCTTTTTTCTTCTTCCTTAAATCCAGTAATATCAACCTCTAATGTTTTAATTAACTTTGCTATATTTTCTGCTTTTATCTCTAATTCTTCTCCCACTTGCTCTAATGCACTAGTTATTAACTCTTGTGGAACTTCTGGGTTTTCTAATAATTCTTGTAAATTTAAATAACTCTCTGTTAACTCATATAATTTCATTATTTAATCCCTCCTGGTTTCAATTATTTTAATTTTCTGTTATACTGTCATTGAATTGTTTTGAAAGGTTGTTATCTGACTTATGAGCTCCAACTCTATCAGATAATAGCTTTTCTTTTGCTTTTTCTATAGCTTCTATATAGCTTAATCCCTTTTTTATAATTAACTTCTGTGCTTCACAAACTAGCTTGTCTAATTCTTGGCTAATAGCAACAGTTCTTTCATCTGTCCTTCCGTATTCATCAATAGTTTTATGTAGCTTTTCTCTTAACTCTTTCATTCTTACCTCCTAATTCTCTTTATTAGCTTGTTTACTACATCTAAAATAGATGTAATTATTGCTATAACTCCGATTATTATTACTAGAGCTATTGGCATAACAAACGTAAATGCTCCCCACCAATTAAAACCTTCCATGATTACCTCTCTAAAATAAATTCAAAATAAAATCTCTGCCTTTGCCTGTCCACTTTCTGTCATATATTATTTTTCCGTTATCCAATACATCTTGCTTAATACTAACTAAACCTAATTCAGAATACTTAGAATATAAAAGCCAAGTTTTATTTTGCTTATACTGTATCTTCTTTTCTGACAATAAATTATTAAGCTTTGTAGCACTACTTAACCCTAATTCCTTAGCAATTTCTGATGTTGTGTACAACTTATTTTGATGTACTAGCTTGTCCCTTTGCTTCTCTGCTTCTAACCTTGCAGCTCTTTCCTCTTTCAATTTTGTTGCAGCTGCTATAAGTAAATCTGGATTATCTAACAATTCATCTGTTGCATACATTCCGTATTTTCTCATGCTTGGTAACACTTCTGTTGCTAACCACATTTGAAACTTTTTAGCAACATCATTATTAGCTTTCATTCCAAGTAGATAAAATAAGCTTTCTGGAATGTAATCATCTTTCCCAACATGTTGGGAAAAGTTTAATTCCTTACAGTAACCATTCATAGTTTCCCATCTTACATACGTTTTCCCATTTTTAATTTGTGTAAATCCAAAACCTATAGCTGTATCTTCAGCATTTAAAGAAATACTTGCATCATCATTTTTAATTGCTCTTACTTCAAGTTCTAATTCTTTATTAACAAATAATTGAACTCCTTCTTTTCTTTTATGTTTTACATTTTCCATTGTTTATCCCTCCATTACCTTTATATTCAACGGTATTTTTCGCCATTATGTTATTTTTAAAAGGCTTATCGCCTTATCTAGTCTTTATATTTACTTTTTCTACATCATTTTTCGCACATTCGACCTTTTAAAAAGGCTTTTCAGCCTTGCTTGTCTTATGTTTAAAATTCACTTTGTTAAAATGCTATTCATTGCAGCACTTATTACACTTTCTTTAATTTCATCTAAAAGTACTATGCAATAATTCGGTGTTGCTTCTGGATTAGCTTCCAATATTTTTTCTACTATCTCCTTCTTCAATTGCTTTCTTTCCTCTAAATTCATACTTTCCTCCTACTTTTATAAAATCTTCTTCTGTCCAACCCCTTATCTTAAAAATCTCTGTTGCCCATGCTTCTCCGAAAGTAATTTCCAAAGCATTAACTAATCCTTGATAATATCTTTGTGAAATTTCTTTTATTTTTTCTGGATCTTCAACTGGGTTTAAACAAACAGCCTTAAATTTGCTTCCTGGCATTGTAAATACTTCTGTCCCTAACCCCATATTTTTACCTCTTAAAAATTTTTATTGGAATATAATATTCATTTTTCTTACTTTCTGTTAATAATTAAGAAATTTCTAGTTGATGATTTAACTAAATCATCTTTAATTTCATCTAAAATCCCAAATGTAAAATCGGCTGTAGCTTCTGGATAAACTTCAATAATTTTATTGATTACCTCTGCTTTTAGCTCTTCTCGTCCAAAAGTTATAGGCTTTTCATTTATCTTCATTAGTTCATCAATAATCTTATTTTTCTTTTCCAACTCTGCTTCAAGTTTTAATGACCTATCTATAGCATTATTTACTATTCTGAAATGTTCCTTAAACTCTATGAATTCATCACTTGGTAATTCCTTTCCTTTACTATCTTTTTTAAATGGCATAAACCCCTCTGCTACTTTAACCATTTCCATACCTCCCTTATATTTATTAAAAAAATGATACTTGTTGAGTTGGTCTATCTAACTTAATAATTCTTATACTTTCATCAACTATGTGTAATGATTTTCTTAATTCTTCTACCGGAACATCTTCCCACTTAGTTGCTCCAAGTTTTAAAAGAACTCTTTGCTTAACTAGCTCATACTCATCATTAGCCTTAGTTATTCCTAATCTCTTCTTTATATAGCTACTGATATTACTCTTATCAAATGATGATGGTCTATAATAATCAGAACACTTTTCTTCTATTTCTTTTATTTTCATAGACACCATTTCATTTATTTCACTTCTCATAAGTTTAAACATCTTTTCTTGACCTTTAAGCTCTGTCATGTATGTCCCTGTTTTTCTTATCTGTGGTAATACTTCATCAAATACCCACTTTTCAAATTTTTCTGCATTTTCTAACTCACTATTTGTTATAAGCCTATACATATCTCCTTCTGGTATGATATTTACTTGTAAAG
The DNA here is from genome assembly GCF_019734375.1 of Clostridium sp. K04. NCBI lineage: Bacteria > Bacillati > Bacillota > Clostridia > Eubacteriales > Clostridiaceae > Clostridium > Clostridium sp. K04. The sequence continues at coordinate 43,207 of NZ_JAASHD010000012.1, read as the reverse complement.
TCTTATTTTTACTTTGTGGATGTGGTATGTCGTGTTTTGCTACCCACCTACAATGTTGTTTAACTGCTTCTCTTGAATTTTTATATCCTAAAGATTTTGCAACATCACTTGCAATAAAGTATGGTTTATTTTCAATTTCAACCATTCTTATTTCTCCAAATTGTTTATTTTCAAATTTCATTAGTTTATTCATTTTTATCCTCCTTTTGATTGATTTGTTATATTTTTGGTTAGATTATTATTAGGCGGTCTTTAATTCGCATTTCGAGAATTAAAATTGTAAAAAAATATAACATCTATTTTTTCTCCTAATAACTTAGAGATTTTCCAAGCTTCTTCTAATGTGAATTTACGTTGCCCGTTTTCTTTTTGACAATAAGTTGATACAGGAATACCAATTGCATTTGCAATATCGCTTTGCTTTAAATTATTCCTAACTCTTATCGATTTAAGTTGATAATTCTTGTTCACTATACCCCTCCTATTAAATTCGCCTTTTGTGAATGGCTATGTTTTAATATTAATTCACATTTTGAGAATTGTCAATGCTTTTTGTGAATTTTTTTCACTTTTCGAGAACTTTTAAGTATTAAGAGGCTTAAAATATTAGAATTATCTTATAAATGCGAATTTAAAGAGGTACAAATATGGAATTTTATGAAAGACTTCGTATGGAACGAGAAGAACTAGGTTTAAAACAAAAAGAAATGGCTGAAAAACTTAAATTGCCAGCTAATACTTATAACGGCTATGAAACTGGTAAACGTCAACCATCTTTAGAAGTAGTTGCAGAAATTTCAAATATACTTGAAGTTAGCACTGATTACCTTTTAGGCAGAAGTGATATAAGAACACCTAATGTAGAAAGTAATAAAGAACAAAAACTTTCTCCAGAAGTAGAAACAATAGCTGCTCATCTTGAAGGTAAAGATATTACACCAAAGAAAATGAAATTACTAAAAAGTTATATAGATACTTTATTTGATGATTTTGATGATGAATAGATAAAATTTAAATAAATCTAAAATACTTTAGATAAAATAATTAATTAAAGGGATGGGATAAAATGTTTGGAACTAAGAAAAAAAAAGTTAGTGAAAAGGAACTAAGAGCTATTGCTTGGGAAGAGTTTAAAAAAGAAATGTTACCAAAGATATTAGAAGAAGCAAAAACACCTGGTACATATCCAACAAAAATAAACGTTGCTCGTACTGGTGAAGGTCATTTTGTACAAGTTGGTAAAACCACTGCTGAAGCAACACAATTTATAAACAGTATAGTATGTCATAGATGTCAAGTAATGAATATTTCAACTAAAGCTGATAAAAGTTTATTAGATCAATACATAGTTACTTATTGGTATATAGATGGCGAAGCTAAAATATATAATGAAATCTATAATAGAGTTAAATCTGAAAATTCTTAAATATACGTTCTATATAGATACTTTATTTAATGATTTTGATGATGAATAGTTTTGATAAATCTAAAATACTTTATATAAAGGGGATGGGATAAAATGATTGAAGCAATGGAACAACAAATTATTAACAGCCTAAATAACCGTTGGAGAAAGAATGAAAAACTACGTACTAATATAGATATGGATAAAACATCTGAATGTTTTAGAATGATTTGCTCTAGCAGAAACTCAACTTTAACACTTTTACTTAACATTAAGAATGATACTATTACTGATGAAAGAGAAAGTAAATTAAAAGAAAATATGTTTTGGATATATGACTGGTTTACTAAAGAATCAATAAATAGTATCTATAATAGATACAATACCACGCTGCTTAACAAAAAGATGGAAGCAAAGTATAAAAGTGAAATAAAAGATATAGAAGAGTTTCTTGAAAACTTTAGAATTGAATTAATTAATATTACCTTAGAAAAACTATACAAATTCCATGGAATTTGTATTTAATATAACTTGGGGAATGTAAAAATGGGAAAATATGATTTTATTGCTATTGATTTTGAAACTGCAAATAATAATTTTAATAGTGCCTGCTCTATTGGAATAGCTGCAGTTAAAAATAATGTTATTGTAGATGAGTTCTACTCTTTGATTAAGCCACCAACACTAGACTTTAATCCTTACTCTGTTGATGTACATGGAATAACTGCAGATACTGTAGTTTCTTCTCCTACTTTTGCAGAATTATGGCCGCAAATATCTCATTACTTTGATGATGAATTATTAGTTGCATTTAATGCTTCATATGATATGCATGTTTTATACAATTGCTTGTATAAATACAATCTTGATATACCTATGTTAAAGTATGTCTGCTCAATGCAACTCTGTACACAGTTAATGAATATTTCAAAAAATGTTTCTTTAGAAGAAAGCTGTGAATATTTTGGAGTTGATTTAATAAATCATCATAACGCTTCTTATGATGCTATTGCATGTGCAAATGTATTTATAAAAGCAAATGAACATTTAAATTCACTTCGTATGGATCAAAGGATAATTATATATAGCCACTTAGATACTAAATTTCTAAACGAGATCAAACCATCAAAAGAAAAGAAAACAATTACTAAAAGAACTATATCTAAAAAGATTAATATAAAAGATATTACTACTACAAAAACCGAATTTGATACTACACATATATTTTATAATAAAAATGTTCTTTTCACTGGAACTCTTCAAAAAATATCTTTACATACTGCTATGCAACATGTTGTAGATTTAGGGGGTCAACTTAAAAGTGGGATTTCTAAGAAAGTAGACTTTTTAATAGTTGGTGTTCAAGATCTTAGCATTGTAGGTCCAGATGGTAAAAGCACGAAAGAGCGAACTGCTTTAGAATATATAGAAAATGGACATCATATTAAAATATTAACAGAAGAAGAATTTTTAAAACTTATTTAAAAAGGCTATCAGCCTTTTTATTTTACTTCTCATCCGAACATATATTCTATACAAGAAAGGGAAATCACAATGGAATATGAAAAACTTATGATTAAATATGATAAACATGTAAAAATTAAAGAAAAGCCTTTAAAGTATGGGTTTAAAGGTTTATATAAAAATAAAAAAATAATAATAGATTCTAATATAGAAACAAATAAGGAAAAGACTTGTATACTTGCTGAAGAGCTTGGACATCATTTTACTAGTTATGGAGATATAATTGACCAAAGCGATATAAGAAACGTTAAACAAGAGCTTAGAGCACGTGCCTGGGCATATGAAAGACTTGTTGGAATAGTTAATTTAATTAATGCTCATAAAGCTGGTGTTAGGGGCAGATATGAACTTGCAGAATTTTTAGAAATTCCAGAATGGTTTTTACTAGAAGCTATCGAATATTATAAGAGTAAGTATGGTACATGCTATAAAATTGATAACTATTTAATATACTTCTCTCCTAATTTTGGAATAATGGAATTTTTTTAGTCAATAATATACAGCGAGGTGATATAAATGAATGTTGCTATCTATGCAAGAAAATCAAAAGCCACTAAAAAAGGTGAATCTATTTCTAATCAAATAGAACTTTGTAAAAAATATTTTCTGAATACAACAAATGAAGATGTTAATTTTCTTATATATGAAGATGAAGGTTGGTCTGGTGGAAATATTAATAGGCCCCAGTTCACTAAAATGATGAATGATGCGAAATTAAAAAGATTCTCTGCTCTTATATGCTATAGATTAGATAGAATTGCTCGTAATGTAGCTGACTTTTCTTCTACTTATAAAATATTAGAAGAAAGTAATATAGCTTTTATAAGTATAACAGAGCAGTTTGACACCAGCACTATAATGGGTAGAGCTATGATTAATATTAGTGCTACATTTGCACAAATTGAAAGGGAGACTATAGCTGAACGTATAAAGGATAATATGCTTGAGCTATCTCGTACTGGTAGATGGTTAGGTGGTACTCCTCCTCTGGGTTTTAAATCAGTTCAAATAACAGAAAATAATAAGAGAATGTATAAATTAGAAGTTGTTGAGGAAGAAATTGAAATAGTAAGGCTCATATATAAGCTATATCCCGAATATAAGAGCACTGTTCCCATAGCAAGGTATTTAGTCTCTAATTATATAAAAGGAAAAAATGGGGGCGATTTTAGCAGAAATACAGTACTGCAAATATTAAAGAATCCTGTTTACTGTTGTAGTGATAGTGAAGCTATAAAATATTTCGAATCTAAAGGTTCAACTCTTAATTGTAGTGAAAATAATAAATATGGTCTAATGGTCTATAATAAAAGAAAAGGTGGAAAGAAGGAAAATCCTATTGAAGAATGGATTATTGCTACTGGTAAACATCCTGGTATTATTCCTGGAGCTGAATGGGTAGAGTGTCAAAATATTTTATCAGAAATTTCAAGTAAAACATCACCAAGAAAAGCTACTGGCAATAAATTTTTATTAAGTGGAATGTTAAAATGTTCAAGATGTGGTTCTAGTATGTGCTCTTGGAGTAGAACATCTAAAGGTATCTATTATAGAAGTTATAGGTGTGAATTAAAAAATAGATCTTCTAATAGATGTGACTCAAAAATGGTCAATGCTGATGAGCTTGAACAATTTGTCATAGATTTATGTAAAAATATTAATATTGAAGATATTATTAATATTAAAAGAACAAAAAATAATAATGCTTCATTAAAAAGAGAACTAACATCATTAAATAAAAATCTTAATGAAAATGATAAATTGCTTCAAGGCCTTATTAAAAAATTAGCATTAATAGATGATATTGATGTTCTGTCCATGATCCAAACAGAAATAAAAAAAATAAAAACTGAAAATGATAATATTAATAAAAGAATAAATGAAATTAATATTTCTATGTTTGATGTTGAAGATGAAGAAAATAAAAAACAACTACTTTTAGAAAGTCATAAACTTTTTATAAATACAATTGATTTAATTGAAGATGTTGAAGCTAAAAGAAATTTAATAATGAACTTTATTGAGTATTTTACCTATGACAGCGAAACAAATGAAGTTGGATATAAACTAAGGTTGTAGGTAGCTCTACAGCCTTTCATTTATTATGGACATATGTTGTTATTTAGATTGTGTTGCATCGGCACCTTGTCCTGTAGATAAATCAATATTAAGTCCTTCTTCTTCAAAAAAGCCTTCATTTATTGCAACATACATTGGAGCATAAAATACAGATCTTACAACTTCATTTAATCTAACAGTTTGTAAATTTGCTTCATCAGTACTTGTAGTTCCCTTTGATGTACTATCTTTTTTAGCTTCTGATTTACCGCAGCCTATAAATATTGCACCTACTAGGGCAACCACACTTAATATAGCTGCAAAACGCTTAAAAGTTTTATTCATACATACTCCTTTTTAGATAAAATTGCTTATATTATTATGATTTATATTATGATACATGATTATTTTTTGTTAATTTTTGCAATCGTTTCATCCATTTATTTTTCATAAATTCATAGATTTCTTTATGATAAAACATCCTTCTTTCCATATAGACATAATATTATTTTGTATTATATTATAATAATAGGCTTTTAAAATTATCTACTTAAATTTATAAGGAGGTTTACTCATGAAATTTTTTAGAGAATCTATTTTGATTCTTTCAATTTATTTTGCAGGTGAAATTATTTCCAAACTATTAAATCTTCCTGTACCAGGAAATATTATTGGAATGATATTGTTATTTTTATTACTAAATTCTAAAATATTAAAAGTTGAAAAAATTGAAACACTTTCTAACTTCTTTTTAGATCATTTAGCCTTTTTCTTCATTCCTGCTTCTGTAGGGTTAATGACTTCATTTGGTGCTTTAAAGGGTAGTATATTAAAAATAGTTATATTATGTATATTAACTACAATAATCGTATTATCTGCTACAGCACTAACTGTAGAATTTATTTGCAAGAAAAAATCAAAATTAGAAAATAATAATGACAATGAGGATAAATTTAATAAAAAGGAGGCATAAATAAATGGATATATTTACAAATAACATGTTTTTTGGAATATTCATATCTCTTGTAGCATTTGAAATAGGTTTATTTATTTATAAAAAAACAAAATTCCCACTTTTTAATCCACTTTTAATTGCCACAATGATTGTAATAGGCTTTTTAAAAATATTTAATATAGATTTTGATACTTACAATCAAGGCGGTCAATTTATAAATATTTTTCTTGGCCCTGCAACAATAGTTCTAGCTGTTCCTTTATATAAAAATCTTAATTTACTCAAGAAGAATTTTCTTCCTATTATTTCTGGGATATTCGTAGGTACTCTAGTTAGTGTATTATCAGTTATTTCAATTTCATTTTTCTTAGGATTAGATAATACTCTAACAGTTTCATTATTATCTAAAAGTGTAACAACCCCAATAGGAATTGAAATTACAAATACACTTGGTGGTGTTACTTCAATTACTGTCTTAGCTATTATATTATCTGGAATAATAGGGGCAATTGTAGGACCTACAGTTTTTAAAATATTAAGAATTAATAGTCCAATTGCTAGAGGGATTTCACTAGGAACTGCTTCTCACGCTGTAGGAACTTCAAAAGCATTAGAAATTGGTGAACAAGAAGGGGCAATGAGTTCATTATCTATCGGTGTTGCTGGTATAATAACAGTATTTTTAGCTCCTTTATGTTATTCTTTGCTTTCAGTATTAATTAAATAAATTCACTAATAAAAATAAATTATTAAAAAAAGCTTTAGCAGCAAAATACTGCCAAAGCTTTTTTAATTTATAAATTCAAATTTCCAATTATAATATCCTGTCTTTTCATCTTTTTCATATCTTAAATATGCAGAAAATAAAGTACCTTTTTTACTCTTTAGATTTCTAAATCCAACTTTACCATTCTTAAGAAGTAATTGAACCATTTCCTTAGTTACCTTTTTACCTAGGGATTCAATAAATTTATCATTTTTCCAAATAGTATATTTGCAACCATTTTTCCAATTGACACATCCATATCCTTTTTCACCTTCTATAATCGAATTACCACAAACCGGACATTTACCAATTTCCTCTACCCCTTCTGGCTTTTCAACTTTAAACTTATGAAGCATAGAACTATCATTTTTAATCTTTTCTACCGAACTTCTTGTAAAGTCATAAATTAAATTTAAGAAATCCTCTTTTTTAAATTTCCCTTTTTCAATATCAGATAATGTTTTTTCAAGTCTTCCTGTATATTCTAAATCTAAAAGTTCTTTAGCTGGAAAAATTTCTACTATTGTTCTTCCAAGCTCAGTTGTAGTTAAACTCTTTCCTTTAGTTTTAATATATCCAATATCTTTTAGCTTTTTTATAGTTTCAGCTCTAGTGGCTGGAGTTCCTATACTAAAACCACTTAATATAGCTTTCATCATTTCTTCTGAATTGCTCTCATCATCTGAACTATCATCTTTATCATCCTTAAAAGACTTTCCACAAGTCTCCATAACTCTTAAAAGAGTTTTTTCTGTATGATACTTCGGTGGTTTCTTTGTCACTTTATTAACCTTACTATCTACTATATCTAAATTTTCACCCTTTTCAACTAAAGGTAGGATTGTATCTTTTGATTCTATTTTCTCAACTACTCTCCATCCTTTAACTATTTCTACTTTTCCCTTAGAAATAAACTCGCCTTTTAACTGTTCGTCGTTAACTTTTAATGTTATTTTCGTTTCCTCAAATTGGGCAACAGGCATAAATTGCATTATAAATCTATTTTTTATAGCATTATAAACATGTTGTTCATCTGTAGTTAATCCTTTTGGTATTACATATGTAGGAGTAATAGCACTATGGCTCTCAACCTTAGAATTATCAAAAACTCTTTTAGATTGAACGAATTTTATTTGATCTTCATAAGGTAAACCTTTTTTATGGGTTTCAAGCACTTTTTTTGCTTTATCAACTAAACTTTCTTCTAATACACTACTTGCAGTTCTAGGATATGTTATAAGTTTTTTTTCATATAACCCCTGTGCAACCTTTAATACCTTATCTGAAGTCCATCCTTTATATTTACTAGTTATATATCCTTGTAAATTAGAAAGATTAAAAAGACTTTGTGGATATTCCCTCTTCTTTTCAATTTCTTTGTCTACAACTACTGCTTGCTTTTCTTTTAATAATTTACTTAAATTGTCTAAATACTCTTTTTTCTCAAACTTTTCAGAAGCATTTTCATAATAAAGACTTTCAAACTCTATATTATCTTTTGATTTTAAATTAATTAATAACTTATAATATGAAGACTCCTTAAAATTTTCAATTTCTTTATCCCTATCATAAATTATCTTTAAAGTAGGCAATAAAACTCTACCTATGTTAATTGTCTTTTTTTCACTAGCACCATATCTTAATGTTGCAACAGATGTCAAATTAATACCTATTGTCCAATCTGCCAACTGTCTTCCTATTCCAGCATCTTGAAGTGGTTTCATTTCACTATTAGGCTTTAAATTTGCCATTCCCTTCTTTACTTCATCTTCTGTCCATTCATTAAGAAGAAGTCTATAAATAGGCTTTTTTATATCATAATGGATAAATAATTCATCTGAGATAACCTGACCTTCTCTATCAAAGTCTGTTGCAGAAATTACTCCATCAACATCATCTCTGTCAATTAATCCTTTAATAATATTTATTTGTTTTTCTGCACCTTTATCAACAACTTCTCTATTACTACTATCACATTTTATTTTATACTTAAAACCTTCAGGAATAAAAGGGAATTTATCCATTCTCCATCCCTTCATATTTTCATCATAATCCTTTGCATCATACAATTGAAGTAAATGACCAAAAGCCCAAGTAACTAAATAATCGTCGCCTTCATAAAACCCATCTCTTCTAGTTTTTATCTTATATGCATCCGCTATATTTTTAGCAACTGATGGTTTTTCTGCTATTATTACTTTCTTCAAAATACTCTTCTCCTTAAATCCGTATTTACATCATTACCAGATTTATATTTTATCCTATTTATTTTTATAATTCAAATTTTATTAATTACATTTCATTAAATATCCAAATATAAAGTGATAAATATGTTGCAAATACAACCCATAAAATATAAGGAATCATCAATGCTCCAGCTATTTTGTCATCCTTAAAAAATTTAACTGTAGTTATTACTATTAGTAAAAGCAAAATACATATTAATATAAATGAAATACCATATAATCTTAAATTAAAAAATATAATTGCCCATAGAAAACTTATTAAAAGTTGTACTAAATAATTAAAATATCCTCCATGATCATTTTTCCCTTGCTTGTTATTCATATATATTCTATAAGCAGCAATACCCATTAAAATATATAAAGCAATCCATACTATCCTAAAAACTAAATTAGGCGGTGTAAGAATACTTTTTTTTAATACATCATATATACTCATTGAATTTTTAGTAACAAAGCCTACTATCAAACTCCCAATAACAGGCATCATAATATTTTTTAATAAACCTATAAATTCAAACTTTCCATTAACGCAAAATATCTCTTTAAATATATTCTTTCTTCTATTAATCGACTTTTTAACTTTAGGTTTCTTCTTTTTTCTCACAAACATCACCCCTTTTATTTACTAATAAAATATATGTTACTTAACAGTAAATAATGTTTATGAGTAATATATTTTTAGTTTGTTACTTTTTCATTAACCTTTACAATTCTATTCGTCCAATTTAATATATCTAAAATAACTTCATCTTTATTACTTTCATTTAGCATTTCATGTCTACCATTCTTATATAATTTATATTTCAAGTCATGTATTCCTAATTCTTTATAGCATTCATATAATCTTTTTATACCTTTACCAAAATCTCCAACTGGATCTTTATCACCGGCAAAAATTAATACTGGTAAATCTTTAGGGATTAATTCTAAGTTTTCTTTTTTATTAATCTTCCATAATCCTCTTATTAAATCATAATAATATGATGTTGTACAAATAAATCCACAGTAATCGCTTTCTATATACTTGTCCACCTCCTCATCAACAGAGCATAGCCAATCATAATTTGTTCTATTAGGTTTGAAACTTCTATTGAAGTTTCCAAATGATAACTTGTCCATTATCTTACTTTTAGCTTTTCTTCCTCTTATCATCATTTCAACTTTTGAAATTAATATTCCTAATTTTGTTATGTATTCAGGTCTTCCATTTGTTCCCGATAATATTACTCCATCTAATTCTTTACCATATAACTCAATATATCTTTGACTTACAAAAGAACCCATGCTATGCCCAAATAATATTAAAGGTAAACCTTCATTTTCTTTCTTTATTATATCTGTAAGTTCTTTAACATTTTCAACAAGCATATCAAAACCTTCATTATCAGCTATGTAACCTCTTTCTTCATCTTCCTTAGAAGTTTCTCCATGCCCTCTATGATCATGTGCATATACTATGAAGCCATGTTCTGTAAGTTTATTTGCAAAATAATCATATCTACAAGCATACTCAGTCATTCCATGTGAAATCTGTATTATTCCCTTTGCTTCACCTTTAACTTCCCATTTATAACATTTAATTTCTTTACCTTCTTTATCGACAAACGAAAACTTCTTCAAAACTATCATCTCCTATTTAGTTTTTTAATATATTATCTTCTCATGCAAATTGACTGTCAATATTGTATAGGGAAATGTTAAATAATTATTCATATTTATATAATTTATTCTATTTTTTTTTAATTTAATTTAAATATCCTGTTAAGATGCATTTGTTAAAATCTAAGTTTATGATATACTATTTTAGTATTGATATAATCTTTAAAAGAATATTATAATTTAACTTATAATCGGAATTCTAAATCTTAATTAACAACCTAAATATATTATTTAAGCAACGAACTATATTTTCTTGTTAGTTTTATTAACCCTAATTGCAAATTTTGCAATTATTAAATCAATAGGTTTGGAAATATCCTGTAATATTATTATTAAATGATTATAGTTCAATATTATTGTTAATAATGTAAATAAACTATTGTAGGTGGTGAAGAAAATTAATATTAAGTCAATTCTCAGTATATTAGCAACAAAATTCACATTATTTCTTACTAAAACCATTTTAAAAGGTGGTACTACTTTTCCTGGTAGAGTTGCATTAAAATTAGATAATAACATTTTAGCAACTGTATCTAAGGGATATAAAGTAGTATTAGTTACAGGAACTAATGGTAAAACTACTACTACAAGCATGATTTATAACATCATTAAAGAAAAAGGTTACCCAGTAATAACTAATAACACAGGGGCTAATCTTTTCCCAGGTATAGTTACTACTTTCGTTGAAAACTATAAATTCTTCAATAAAGATGAAAATAAATATGCAATTATAGAGGTAGATGAAGCTAATTTAAAATTTATAACAAAGTATATTAATCCTGAAATAATTACTGTAACAAATTTATTTAGGGATCAACTTGATAGATATGGAGAAGTTTATACAACATTAACTAAAATTTTAGAGGGTATAACTCTTGTACCTGAAAGTAAGCTAGTTTTAAATGGTGATGAATCATTACTTGGAAAGCTTGATGTGAAGAATCCATTAGTATTTTATGGATTTAAAACACCAATAAACGAAAATAAAACTATTGATGTTAATGCAGATTCAAAGTTCTGTAAGTTCTGCAAAACTCCTTATAGTTATAACTTTGTTACATATAATCATTTAGGAGATTATTACTGTACAGGCTGTGGTTATACTCATCCTGCTATTAAGTATGGTGTAGACGAAATTGTAGAATTAACAGCAGAAAGCTCTACTGTTAAATTTGGAAACACTGAAATCTTCTTAGGTCAATCTGGTGTATATAACATCTATAATGCTCTTTGTGCTTATTCAATAGCAAAAGAACTTAATATTGATGATGCTTGTATAAAAAAATCTTTAGAAAATCAAAGTTCTAGTTTTGGAAGACAAGAAATAATAAATATAGATGACAAAGAAGCAAAAATTATTTTAGTTAAAAATCCAGCTGGATATAATCAAGCTTTAGACACCCTTTGCTTAAATAAAGATTCCTTCTCTTGTGCATTTTTATTAAATGATAATTATGCTGATGGTAGAGATGTTTCTTGGATTTGGGATGTTAATTTTGAAATTTTAAATAATACACCTTTAGATGAAGTTTATGTATCAGGTCTTAGAACTTTTGATATGGCAGTAAGGCTAAAAACTGCTGGTATTTCTCCATCTAAGTTTGTTATTGAAGAAGAATATGAAAAATTAACTGAACAAATCAAAAATGGTAAAAACAAAAAAATATATATCCTTGCAACTTATACAGCAATGATAAATTACAGAAAGTATTTACATTCTAAGGGTTATATAAAAAACCTTTGGTAGTGTTTAGGAGGCTATTATGGAATTAAATATTTGTCACCTTTATCCTGATTTATTAAACGTATATGGTGATGTTGGAAATATATTAATTTTAAAACACAGAGCTGAAAATCGTGGAATTAAAGTTAATATACTTAACATTTCAATCAATGATGAATTTAATGCAGATGATTACGATATAGTATTTTTTGGCGGTGGCCAAGATTTTGAACAATCGATAGTATCTTCTGACTTGATGAATAATAAAAAAGAAGAGTTATCAAGATACATTAATAATGGTAAAGTTCTAATAGCTATCTGTGGTGGATATCAATTATTAGGTAAATACTATACTGCTCCTAATGGTGAAAGAATTGAAGGCTTAGGCATATTAGATATTTATACTGAAGCTGGAGATACTAGATTTATTGGAGATACTGTTATTTACAATGAAGATTTCAATGAAACTTATGTTGGATTTGAAAATCACTCTGGTAGAACTTATGTTAATGGATTAAAGCCACTTGGAAAATGTGTTCATGGTTATGGTAATAATGGATCTGATGGCTATGAAGGCTGTATATATAAGAATACTTATTGTACATACTTCCATGGATCATTACTTGCAAAAAATCCTGAACTAGCAGATAGATTTATTAAAACAGCTTTAGAAATGAAGTACTCAGAAGTTGCTTTAGAAAGACTAGACGATTCTTTAGAAATAAAAGCTAAAGAAGTAATGATTAACAGGTTAAACAATAAACAAAAATAATAATATTTACTTATAAGAAGGACGGGGAGATTATATGTCAAAGAAATTTTTTAGAGCTTTTGTTCTAACACTATGCTTATCATTAGTAGTACCTTTCTTTAATACTATTAATGTATTTGCTGCAACTGAGCCTCAAATAATGGGGCAATCTGCTATTACTATGGATTTAGATACAGGCGAAATTATTTATTCAAAAAATGCTGATGAACAACGTTCACCTGCAAGTACAACTAAATTATTAACTTCTCTACTATTTGCTGAAAACAAAAATAAGGATGATTTAATTCCTTACACTGAAAACTCAGTTTCACTAAGAGAAACAACATTAAATAATTTTATTGGTAATACTGCACAACCTGGTGATACACTAACTGCTAATGAAGTAATGGATGCTGTTATGGTTTATTCAGCAAATGATGCTGCTGTTATGATGGCTGAATCTGTTTCTGGTTCTGTAGAAAAATTTACAGAATTAATGAACCAAAGAGCTAAAGAACTTGGCGCGGTAAACACTAACTTTGTTAATCCTAACGGTTTAGAAATTGATGCTAACAATCATAATGTTACTACAGCTTACGATTTAGCTTTAATTGCTAAAGCTGCTTATGAAAATGATTGGGTAAGAGAATCTATGGGAATAGATAAAACGTCTGTTATTTTAGATGGTAAGACAATTTATATCGAAACTAGAGATAAATTACTTGGCGTTGATGGTAATATTGGTGGTAAAACTGGTAATGAAACTAAAGCTGGTCATTGCTTTGTAGGATACTATAACAGAAACGGAAGAAATTTAATTACTGTAGTTTTAGGTTCTCTATATGGAGCAGATGGAATGAATGTATTTAATGACACTCAATCAATTGCTGATTATAGCTATGATGCACAAAAAACTACTTATAAATCTGCTGGAGACGAAATATCTACTGTTGAATTAAACTATAAACTATTTAGATTCTTTGGTCCAACAAAAACTATTACAGCTCCTGTTGTTTTAGATCAAGATATTGAATATTATCAAAATAGCTTTAATGATACTCATTCTAATTTAGAAGTACCAAGTAATGAACTAAATGCTTGGAAGGTTGCTTCTAATAACAATGTTGATTTAGTTTATACTAGTGGTGATTATACTCAAACTGTTAAGGGATCTATCACTTTAAGTACTGGTCAAATATTAAAAGCTAATATAGGAATTTACGCTCTTTCTTTATTAATAATAATTTTAATAATTGTATTATTATTTGTAACAATAAAATTAATGATGAACTCTAAGAGACGTAGAAGAAATAGAAGAGGAAGATATTCTAGATACTAAAATAGTGACAAAAAACAAATAAAAAAGGAGCTGTCGCAATAGCGGGTAAAAAAATCCGCTAGCGATAGCTCTTTTTCTATATTTTCAAAAAAATAATTGTACATTTTCGATTAAAATCAAATTGAATATAAAAATAGACGCACTTAAATAAGCCTAATGAAAAAAGGCTTTAAAAATTTAAATTATGCAGTTTTCTTTAATTCAAATAAATGCTTACCAGTTCGGTTAGCCTGTATTTTGTTATGCAATTTATTTATATTATGAGCTACAGCAAGTAGTATACTTTCTGCTAAGACATTATTTTGTCCACGGCACATAAACCTTCTAAAATTCATATCATGCTTTAATTGAGCAAAAGAACCTTCTGCTTGAATACTTCTATTCATTCTAAGTAAACAACCTTCATCAGTAATAATTCTCGTTAAATCTTCTTTTCTTTGCCTATTAAACTTTTTTGAAGTTTCAAATTTTTTAGTTCTTTCTTCTAATGGTATTTTAGAATTATTCCCTTTAATACATTTGTTCTTGTAATTACAGTCACTACAATCCTCACATATATAAATTGTTTTTTCACTTTTATATCCAGTTTTAGATTTTACAAATTTTGTGCCTGACATTTTTAGTTTTTTACCATTTTGACATATAAATAAATCACTCTCAGCATCGTAGTCCATATTCTCTATTCTACTAATGTCATTCTTGTATTTTCTTGTTTTAGATATTTCATAATTAGCAGGTTTAATAAAAGCTATTTGATTATTATCTTCAATAAATGAGTAATTTTCTTCGCTTTCATATCCAGCATCAGCAACTATTTTTAAATATTTAAAATTCAAATTTTCTTCCATCCCCTTAAGAAATGGTATCAATGTAGTTGTGTCTGTTGGTTGATTACCAACAGTAAGCCACGTAATATATTCAGCATCAACACCATGCTGCACATTATAAGCTGGTTTAAGTTGTCCATTTTTCATAGCATCTTCTTTCATTCTNTATTCAGCATCAACACCGTGTTGTACATTATAAGCAGGTTTAAGTTGACCATTTTTCATAGCATCTTCTTTCATTCTAATAAAAGTAGCGTCATTATCTGTTTTTGAATAACTATTTCTTTCTCCGCAAGTATATACTTTTTGATTATATTCCTTGAATTTTGAAAGATACTCTTCAAGCTTTTCTATATATTTTTGAAGTGGTGATTTTCTTTTACCACATCCGTGGACGAATTCAATAGTTTCAATTTTCTTTAATTCATAAAGCCTTTTCTTTAGCTTTTTTACGTGCCTCATCTGAACTTTATTTTTATAAATCAATTTAATACCATAAAGTTCTTCACATTCTTTTACAAAGCTAGCTATTTTCATTAATAATTTAGCCATGTTTTTTGTCACAGCTTTCTTCCAAACGAATGTATATTTATTTGCATAAGCTTCTATTTTAGTGCCATCAATAAATATTGATTTGCCTGATATTTCCCCAACCTTATAAAGAAAATTAGTCATTTCAACCAATATCTTTTCAGCACACGGAGCAAAATGTAGACTTCTAAATCTTGCAAATGTTGAGTGATCCGGAGCGGATGCTCCTTCGAGTAAAAACATAAAATTTATATCTCTAAGACATGCTGTTTCTATATCTCGTGAAGAATAGAAACCATTCATATATCCATAAATCACAATCTTTAACATGTTCGTTGGCGATACTTGATTTTCTCTTATCTTAGAATAAGTAGAATATAGGTCAGTTAAATCCATCTCCTCTACAAACTGACTTAGTAATCTCACCGAATCATTTTCTGGAATCATGCAATCTATATCAAAAGGAAGTTTTAATTGATAAAACTTTCGATTTACAGTATAATTTTTGTGTAAGATTTTTTTTAGTAGCATAAAAATATTTTACCATAAATCCTAAACTCCTTGAGTTTAGGATTTATTTTTTTCGTCAAAAAGGAGCTGCGCACTAATTATTTAGTGCGACAGCCCCTTATTATTATTTATATATATTTTTTATTTCATCTCATCTAATCTTTTCTTAGATTCTAATCTATTAGCCCACATTTCTTCTTCTGATTTGTAACCTCTTTTTTGAGCTTGTTCCTTAGTATATATTCCTCCATGTAATAAATTTAATATATGAAGTGAATCCTTACCGGCTGCTTCCATAGTTCCTCTACAAGAACCACAATAAGATATAATATGTTCAGAATTAAAATCTCCAGCTCTTCTATTATATACTTTTTCGTATAATTCAGGATTTGAGCTACAAACCATTCCCCCAACACCACAACATCTAGTATTACCTTTACTTCTTTCAATTTCTGAATACTTATATCCAAGTTCCTCAATTATCCATCTTACACTTTCATGATGAGATGACACATTTCTAGTTACACATGAATCATGAATATTAAATATAACATCTGAATCTAATCCTATATTTTTTTGATTTTCTGGTATTCCTATACTTTCTTTCATTAAATCCCAATAAGAAATAACCTTTTTATCAGTTGTACTACTATAAACGTTATAACATGATGGACATATTGTAATAATTACATCTGCATTTGTTTCATTAATCTCTTCTACTGCTTTTTTATTTCTTTCCTTAAACTTCACAGGTTCACCAATTAACTTCGTTACCTTACCACAACATTGTAGCATTGCTCCTACTTCTCCATCCAAAGTATCTCTTAAATGCGCTAAAGTCTTTTCTATCAGCTCTGGGCTATAAGCTGGAACTGTACAGCCTGGAACAAATAAGTATTTTGTCTTTTTCTCTTTAGCTAATACAGTTGTAGAGTATTCCTCACTACACTCCATATCTTGTGATTTGTCAAATGGCTTTAATGAGTCAATTACATTTTCATCATTATTATCTTCATTATATTTTTCCTTAATAGCTATAAAATTAGGAGCTAATTCTAATGATTTAGGACAAACTAATGTACATTGATTACATTCATTACAAGAAAAAGCTATCATTTTGTCCATATTTTCATATCCTTTATCTAAATATTTCTTAAATAAAGTTTTAGGACAATCTGTATAATCATTTAACATTATACATTCTTTCATACACTTTTTACACACACACTGTCTACATCTATCTGCTTCTCTCATAGCTTCTTCTTTAGTATATCCAAGAGCTACTTCGTCAAAGTTAGTAATTCTTTCTTCTACCAATAACTCTTGCATATCCTCTCTTTTACCAGATACTTCATCCCAGTTTGTAGGCATGTCTAATTTAGTTTTAAATGTCCACGTGTCTTCTAACACTCTACCCTCAACTAAATCTTCTCCTTTTAAAAATCTTATTACTGATTGTGCTGCTCTTCTACCTGTTGCCATAGCTTGTATAACAATAACAGATTCTCCTGAAGCATCACCAGCTATAAATACTTTTTCATTTGTTAAAGATTGAAGGGTTAATTTATCACACTCAAAAGTAGAATTTCTTCTTTGTTCTAACTTTCCATTGGCAAAATTACCTTCTACACCTTGTCCAATAGCAAATACTATTGTATCAACTTCAATTTCATATACATCATTTTCATCAAAAGTAGGAGAGAACATTCCTTCTTCATTGAACATTGATATACATTTTTTTAATATAACCTTAGACACTCTATTTTCTTGTACTTCTATGCTTTTAATGGCTCTTGCATGATTAAATTTTATACCTTCCGCAATTGCACCTTTAATTTCATGATTTGATGATGCCATTGAATCAAAGCTATCTTCTAAACAAATAGAATATACTTCTTCAACTCCATTTATTCTTCTTGATACTCTACAGCAATCCATGGCAACATCTCCACCACCAACTACAAGTACCTTTTTGCCAGCTTTTTTAATATCTTTAGTTAATGCTGCTTCCTTTAAATATTCTGCTGCAGAAAATACTCCTTCTGCATCAAAATTCTTAATACTTCTATCTACTCTTCCTTCATGCTTACCTACAGCTACAACTACAGAGTCAAATTCTTCTAAAATTTCATCTAAAGTTATATCTTTTCCAACTTCACATCCAACTTTGAAAACTACTCCAATTTTATCTAAATAACTTATCTCTTTTTCTAGAACATTTCTTGGTAATCTATATTCAGGAATACCTACTGCCATCATTCCACCTCTAACCGGTAGCTTTTCAAATACAGTTACTTCAGCACCTTCTTTTCTTAAATCTAAAGCAGCTTGTAATCCTGAAGGCCCAGCCCCTATTACTGCAACACTTTTCTTTAAATCACCATTTATAGTTAAATCCCAATTTTCTTCTTTATCAAAATTATCTGCTGCATATCTCTTTAATGAAGCAATTGCCATTGGGCTTTTTCCTTCGTTCCATTTACATTGTGTTTCACAAGGATGTGCACAAATTCTTCCTAAAGTTCCTGGAATAAATAATTTTTCTCTTATTACCTTTATTGATTCTTCACCTTTGCCATCTCTAATTAATCTTATATATTCTTTGGCATCTGTATGCATTGGGCATGTTGCAACACAAGCTGCCTCTTCTGCGCCCATACAATTATCAACTATATTTTTTATATTATCTATTACATTGCTTTTTAACATAAATATCACCTATTCCATATATATTCCTAATTTTTCTTCTTAAATGACTTTGGATCAATTGCGAATATAAATACTCCAAGCACTATTACACATCCCCATATTGCTAATGGTAATGTTATTTTAGCTCCAAAAAGTAACACTGAAAAAATTATTGACCATAATGATGCTGTACTATTTAAAGCAGTTCCCATAGCAGCACCTATTAAATCAACAGCCTTATACCAAGCTAAATAAGTTATTGCTCCAAGTATTGCAATTCCTGCATATTTAAACACTAAACCTGAAGTTATTACTTTACCTGCTACTCCATATCCACCTACTAATGGAACTACTACTAATGCATAACTAGCTAAAGAAGTAAGATATCTAACACATAAGAATTGTTGTGGTGTAGCTTGAATATGTTCTTCATTTTTAATTTTTTTCATTGCAAATCCAACAATTACTCCTTCTAAAGCCCATCCTGCTACTGCAACTAATGCAAATAAAACTCCTTTAAAGAATGTTTGTGGAACGTCTGCTGATGGATTAAACCCTAACATAAATGATCCAAATAAACTAACTGCTATACCTACCATTGCTCTTACTGATAATTTTTCTTTCAAAATAAAATAAGATAAAATTGCTCCAACACCTGGATATATTACTGAAATACTTGATGCATATGGTGCTCCAGCATATTTAATAGCTAATAAATATGCACTCATTCCTACTGGAGCTCCAACTATTGCCGCAACAATTGTAACTAAACCTTTTTTTGTTTTTAATAACTTAAATGCACCTACTAATTGTTTTGAAAATACTAATGATAATGCAATCCAAAAGAATGCAAATCCATCATGGAATAATGCAGTAACTAAAGGTGATAATTCAAAGTTACTAAATATACTGCTCTTACCTACTTCACCCATAAGAACTCCATCAAGTCCCCATGCAAGACCTACTATTACTCCTAATAAAATACCTAATAAAAATTTGTTTTTCTTAAAATTCATCTTTTGTTGTCCTCCTTAAAATACTTTTACATATTTCTTATAAGCAAATTTCATGCCAACTTTTAAAAACGTTAATTTTTCTACAATCTTTTTTTTAATAATTTTATTTTTTCTATGATTTTTATTTTTTTGTCACTTTTGTTAACACTAAAAATGTCACTTTTATTAACACTGTCATCTTTTTTGTTACGCTTATTTTATGACATTATTTTCTCATTAAAATAAATATATTTTTATTTTCTTTTTCTCTAAAGAGTATTATTATAAATAATATATTCTATACACGGGAGGATTAAATGAGTAATTCACAAAAATGCAAATATAATTTTTCTGATATTATAGGCGAAAGTCCCCAATTAAAAAAAGTTATAGCTCAAGCAAAAGAAACTGCTAAAAGCTCATCAACAATAATGATTTATGGAGAAAGTGGTTCAGGAAAAGAGCTACTTGCTCACTCTATACATTGCTATAGTGATAGATGTAATGGTCCATTTGTTGCTGTAAACTGCGGTGCTTTACCTAGTAATTTAATAGAAAGTGAGTTATTTGGATATGAAAGTGGTTCTTTTACAGGTGCAAAAAAAGAAGGAGATATCGGAAAATTTGAATTAGCTAATAATGGAACTATTTTTCTTGATGAAATAGGCGATATGCCTTTAGATATGCAAGTTGTTCTTCTTAGGGTTTTACAAGAAAATTCCATAACTAAAGTCGGGGGCAAAAAGCAAATTGATATCAATGTTAGAGTCATTTCCGCAACAAATAAAAATTTAAGAGATGAAGTAAAAAAAGGAAGGTTTAGAGAAGATTTATATTATAGATTAAATGTACTCCCTCTAACACTTCCGCCGCTAAAAGATAGGTTAGGTGATATTCCTCTACTATTAGATTATTTTTTAAAAACAAAAAGTGAAAAACTTAACAAACCAATACCTAATATTTCTCAGGTATTATTTAAAAAAATAATTTCATATTGTTGGCCTGGCAATATTAGAGAGCTTGAAAACTTCATCGAAAATCTTGTCGCTTTAAACGGAAGTAGTAGTTATGAAATAGATTTTGAAGAATGTCATTGTCTTAAATATGATAATCTAGGTAACTTATTAGATACTTTTATTTTAGATAATTCTATAAACCCTAATATAGATTGTGATAATGATACTATTACTCCTCTAATTGTCCTTGAACAAAAAGAGATAATTAAAGCATTACAAATTTGCAAAGGGAACATTTCTCAAGCAGCATCTAAATTAGGAATAAGTAGAAATGCTCTTTATAATAAAATGAAACGCTATAGTATTACTTATACAGATAAATAATTAAAATTTAACCACAAGATAAAATAAACATGTATAACTGTTAATTTAATCCTGTGGTTATTCTATATTATTCATTATAAAACTTTTCTTTTACTTGATGACTTTATACCTAATTCTTCTCTATACTTAGCTACCGTTCTCCTCGATATATCAATATTATCACTATTCAACAAATTACAAATATCTTGATCTGATAATGGCTTTTTTTTATTTTCTTTTTCTATTATTTCTTTTATTCTTGACTTTATTTTATTGATAGATATTTCTTTATTACTGCTACTTTTAGATAACAATTTTTTTGAAAATAAATCTTTAACTTTCACTATCCCCCTCTCTGTTAAAATATATTTTTCCCTAATTGCTCTACTAACTGTAGATTCATGAATATTCATTTCTACTGCAATACTCTTTAAAGTCATAGGTTTTAAATACAAGTCTCCTTTTTTAAAAAATTCTTCTTGAATTTTAACAATACATCTTAATAAATTTAATAATGTATTTCTTCTTTTTTCTAAAGCTTGTATCAAATCATTTGCCATTACTATTTTGCTTTTTATATACTCCTCATCTTTACTATCAATATTTTTTATATCCAACTCCTTATATACAGCATTTATATTTATTTTAGGTATAATTGAATTATTTAATATAACTTCATATTTATCATACACCTTAAATATATATGCATCTGGTATTATAAATTTCACTTCATTCCCAGTATAAAAGCCCCTTGAAGGTTTAGGTTCTAAAGATTTAATATAACTTACATATTCCTGAACTTTCTTTTGGGAAATTCCTAATTTTCTACTTATATATATGTATTTATTTTCAGCAACATATTCTAAATAATTTAATACTATTTCTTTAATCTTATCATCTAAGATATCTTTACGGCTCAATTGAATAATCAAACATTCACTTAAGTTTCTTGCTCCAATTCCAGCTGGTTCTAAACTTTGTAGAATATCTAATGCTATTTGTCCTTCTTCTTCATTAATCATTAATACTTTGCAGACACTTTCTAATGTCACCCTTAAATATCCATTATCATCCAAACTATTAATCATATAGGTTAATATTTTTTTAATATTCTTATCAAACTTCATTCCAATTAACTGTTCATATAAATAATCACTTAATTTTTCTTTTTCTTGTATAAAATTAAAAGCATTATACTCTTCACTACTTCTTGAATAATTATTTTTCTGATTTATGTAAATATCAAAATTCTCATATATAAAATTATTATTTTCATCAATATATTCAATATCTATTACTGGATTTTCTTGATATTCCTTGTCTATATACCCTCTCAAGTCCTGTGCTGACATTTGCAATATATTTATTGATTGCTTCATTCCTTGAGTCATTGCCAACTTTTGTTGTTGATAAATATTCAAACTAAAATCTAACTTAATAATATCACCTTCTTAATAACTTCAAGACTCTTTAATATAAAATTATAAATTCTGATATAGATATTATCATAAAAAAGTGGCTAACGCCACGCTCCCTTTGTGAATATAATTTTATGTCCTCTTAAAATCATAGAACTAGTTTGCGTTATATGCTATATTTTTCTTATTGGTGGATTCTTCCTTTCTAAAGTATGCATCCAACTCGTAACAGCTATCGTTGCGTACTTCGGTAATATTTAAAATCTTTGTCTATCATACCAAAGACCTCCCTTAATTCCTTTGGTATATTAAAAACTATATACCTATGCCTAACATATTATCACTCCAATTATCTGTATAAATCTTTCCACACGATGTACAAAATCTACTTTTACATGTGAAACCAATCTTCCTTATAGTATTGCAATTATCACATTTTAGTTAAACAAATCCATATTTTGTATCCTTACATTACAAAACCTTCTCTACTTATTTTTTAACATTTGGTAGGCTTATTTATACCGTTTTAAAAATTCACTTCAATGGTCTTCTAATATAGTTTTTACTTTATCTTTTTTCATATGTAAACTCTCTAATTTATAATAAATTAATTTAACATATTTAAAGGCTTAAAGCTAGATACTATCTAACTTCAAACCTTCGAAAATTTTATACTTTTCTGTACGTAAAAAAAGACAAAACCCTACTACTTAGTGGGTTTTGCCTGCACTACCAGTTACAATCCTTATTTTCATGATATCATGCTATTATATCTTTATAAAGGATTTTAAAAACTTTGTTTATATATATTTTTTAACATTATTAACTCTTATTTACTTCCATTCATTAAATGAATTTCATACTATAAATAAATTATATTTTAATCTTAAACTTCTTCTCCATTAGTTTGTATAACTTTTTTGTACCAATAGAAGCTCTTCTTTTTGCTTCTATTTAAAGTACCATTTCCTTCATTATCTTTATCGACATAAATAAATCCATATCTCTTTTTCATTTCTCCAGTTGATGCCGATACTAAATCTATACATCCCCATGGAGTATATCCTATTAAATCAACTCCATCTGCAATTGCTTCTTTCATTGCTTTAACATGTTCACTTAAATACTCAATTCTATAATCATCATTTATAGTTCCATCTTCTTCTGGAATATCTACAGCACCTAATCCATTTTCAACTATGAATAATGGCTTTTGATATCTATCATATAGTTGATTTGCTGTTATTCTTAATCCAAGGGGATCTATTTGCCATCCCCATTCTGATGCCTTTAAATATGGATTTCTAACAGTTTTAAATGCATTTCCTGAAGTTTTTCCATTAACTATTTCTGGATCAACACTTGCACATCTGCTTGAATAATAACTAAATCCAATAAAATCTACAGTATTATTCTTTAATATCTCATCATCATTTTCACCAAATACAAGCTCAATTCCATTTTCTCTTAAGAATCTCTTTGCATAACCAGGGTATTCTCCTCTTGATTGAACATCTATAAAGAATAAATTTTCTCTTTCTTTATCCATAGCTTTTTGGACATCTTCTGGATTGCAACTATATGCATAAGTTGCTCCAGCAGCAAGCATACATCCTACCATAGATCCTGGAATTATTTCATGTGCCATTTTAGTTGCTAATGCACTTGCTATAAGTTCATGATGAGCTGATTGATACTTAATTTGAAGTTCATTATCCCCTTCTTCAAATCTAACACCAGCACCCATAAATGGTAGGTGTAATATCATATTAATTTCATTAAATGTCATCCAATACTTAACTTTATCCTTATATCTTGTGAAGATAGCCTTACAATAATTTAAATAGAAATCTACAAATTTACGATTTTTCCATCCACCAAACTTTTCGATAATTCCAATTGGAGTATCAAAATGGCATATTGTAACTACTGGTTCTATTCCATGTTTAATCATTTCATCAAACATTTCATCATAGAATTTTAATCCATCTTCATTTGGAGTTTCTTCATCTCCTTGAGGGAATATTCTTGACCAAGCAATTGATATTCTTAAACATTTAAATCCCATCTCTGCAAATAATTCTATATCCTCTCTAAATCTATGATAAAAATCTATAGACTCATGTGATGGATAATACTCTCCTTCAATAGGTCTTAAAATATCAATTTTACCTTCCATAACTTTTCTTCTATTTTCTCCAGCTGGACAAAGATCAACAGTTGTTAATCCTTTTCCGCCTTCTTTGTATCCACCTTCACATTGGTTTGCAGCTAAAGCTCCTCCCCACAGAAAATCTTTTGGAAATTTATTAAAATTATTATTCATAACTATCCTCCCCTTTTATTTACTAAAGTATTGTAATCAATGTTTCTCCTGTATTAACTGATTTAATGTCCTTTGGTACTATTTCTAAATATTCCATAGTATTTGTGATAATAACAGGTGTAATTAATTCATAACCTTCATTTTTTATAGCATTCATATCAAATTCAACTAAAGTATCTCCAACTTTAACCTTATCTCCATCTTTAACATGTGCAGTAAAATGCTTACCATCTAATTGAACTGTATCCATACCAATATGAATTAAAATTTCAGCTCCATCTTCTGATTTTAATCCAATTGCATGCTTTGTTTTAAATATCATTTGAACTGTACCGTTTATTGGTGATACTACCTTTCCTTCTGTTGGATTAATAGCAATACCTTTCCCCATCATTTCTGATGCAAATGTTTCATCCTTAACTTCATTTAAAGGAACTATATTTCCTTTTAACGGGCTAGCAATAGTAATTTTATTCATTAATGGTGCTTTATCTACTGCAACTTCTTCTAAAGATTCATCTTCTATTTGATCATCTTCATTTGCAGGATCTTCAAATCCAATTATCCAAGTTAAAGCAAATGCAGATACAAATGCTATAGCGCAACCAATTAATGCATGAACAATATTCATTGGATTTTCCCCTATAAATATAGCAATAGATGCTAATCCTGGTGCTCCTGATGAATAACGAACAACTCCCATAAGTCCAATATATAATCCAGCTAAAGCTCCTCCTGAACAAACAGCTATAAGAGGTTTTTTAAGCTTCATTGTAACACCATACATCGCTGGCTCTGTAATTCCAAGCAATGCAGTAAGTCCTGCTGATCCTGCTAATTGTTTTAAATCTCTATTTTTAGTTTTTAAAGAAACACATAAAACTGCGCCACCTTGAGCTATATTAGATACAAGCATACCTGGTCCTAAAACATTTTCTGATCCCTTTAATGCTAAATCATTAAATGATAATGGGAAAAATGCATAATGCATACCAACTAAAACAAGCAATGGAGATACTCCACCAATTATCATTGGTATTGACCAAGGTGCAACATTATTTATAGCTGTTACAATATCAGCTAAACCTTCGCCTAAAACTGATCCTATAGGCCCTAAAGCTATTAAAGCTAATGGCCCCATAACCAATATAGTAATTAAAGGTTTTGAGAAAAATTTAATTGGTTTTGGTGATATTTTATCTGCAAAATTTTCAACATATGACATTACCCAAACAACTAGTATAATCGGAATAACTGAAGATGTATAACTTACTAACTTAACAGGTAATCCAAATAAAGTTACAGCTTCTTTTGCATTTACTAAAGCTGTCCAGTTCGGATGAATCATTATTCCTCCCATCAACATACCCATAAATGGATTACACTTAAATTTAACTGCCGCAGTATATCCAAGTGCTACTGGGAATAAGAAGAATATTGCATCTGCCATAAAGCTTAATATATAGTAAGTTTGACTTTCTTTAGACATTAATCCAAAAGTAGTTAATAATACTAAAACAGCCTTTAACATTCCTGCTGCCGTAAGTGGTGGTAATATTGGAGTAAAAGTACCTGCAATTATATCAAATATCTTATCCAATCCTTTCTTCTCACCATCATTTTTAGAACTAGAACTTTGGAAATTACCAATCTTTAATAACTCCTTATATACATTAGCAACATCACTACCTATAATTATTTGATATTGGGCTCCTTTATCTACAACACCCATAACACCTTTTGTTTTCTTTATTGCTTCTGTATTGGCTTTTGATAAATCTTTAAGATTAAATCTTAATCTTGTTGCACAATGTGTTAAATTTGATACATTTTCTTGTCCACCGACATTTTTTAATATTTGTTTTGCTAAATTTTCATAATTCATAGCTTAATTCCTCGCTTTCAATATTTTAATTTTCTCAAATTTAAAATTTTGAAGAATTAAGGTTTTGCCTAGCCTAACCTAGTAACAATCCTATGAAACTTCTAAGGTTATATTAATTTTCCTGATCATCACCTCCACAATTTACTTATCAGTTAATAAAAATTATATAAAAAAACCTAAACTAACTTTTAAAATTAAAACTACAGATATACTTACTTCTAGCATTATACTTCAAATAAAATGATAAATACTTTAATAAATCATTCTAATGAATTATCATATCTACTGCTTAATTTTAATTATTAATTTAGGTTTTGCCTGATCGAATCAGTAACAATCCTAATGGAAAGTATTAAAGTTATATTTAATTTTAACAATTTTCATGTACTACTCTAGCTGTATGTATTATTAAATATAGCATTTCTTCTTTAGTTAATTGAGTACCATATTTTTGCTTTACAAATCCCTCAATTCTTTTTACACACTCATAAGAATTTGGATACTTAAGTTTTATCATGTCAAATAAGTCATTATCATTATCTTCATAATATCTTCCACTAGATAGTCTTTGAGTAAAGAATTTTAAATGAGTAATAAATCTATAATAATTAATCGACTCTTCATCAAATTCAATATTAAAATGATACTTTACCATCTTTAATATTTCTTCAATTAATTTAATCATATCTACTATTTCTGGCATTTCTTGATCAAGTTCACCATTTAAAATATGCATTGATATTGATGCTGCTTCATCTTCTGGTAACTCAAAATTTAAATTCTCCTCAATAATCTTTAATGCATGGATTCCAATTTCAAATTCAACTTTATGAAGTCTCTTAATATCCCAAAGCATTGCATTTTTTATTTCTAAGTTTTTTTCTGCTCTACTAATTGCAAAACTAATATGATCTGTAAGTGTTAAATAAATATTTTCATTTAACTTTGTACCCAACTTATTTTCTGCATATTTTATTATATTTTCTGCAACTTCTAAATACTTTGCTGGAATATCATTCACTAAAGTAAGCAACTTTTCATTTATACTTTTATTTTCTAAGACGAATATTTTTTCTATTTTACTCTCATCAATCTCATCGCCTTTTTTCTTTTGGAAAGCTATACCCCTTCCCATAACAACTGCTTCTTCACTATTTTCACTTATAATTGTCACAACATTGTTATTTAATACTTTATTTATGATCATATCAGTATAATCCCCTCATTTTTATATTTACTAATTTAAGATATTAAACTTAATTAAAGTTATACAAAAAAACCTAAATCAATATCAAATAATGCATATAATTATCATATAAAAATAATTAATATACATATATTTGGTATCAATTTAGGTTTTGCCTGCTTACTCAGTAACAATCCCAAAATGGATTCCACTATTAACTTGTCTTAATTTTATCAACTAATGTAAACATTGTCAATATATTTATTTAAATTTTATGCAGCTTCTACAAAGCATATATTTTCAATTTTATGCTTTAAATTTTTATTTATATAAGCTACTATTCTTCCTACTAATAACGCCGATAAAACAGTTCCAATACCTAATCCATCTAATCCTTTATTGTTTATAAGTAATATTCCTACTGATAGTGCTACTACAACACAATCAAAGTATATTTTTGCCTTTCCAAATTCTATTTTTGCCTTTTTACTTATAACTTGTGCTAATCCATCTGGAGCTACTGGTACAATATTTGCTGTAATAGTAAATGTAACACCAAAAGCTGTGATAAAAAAGCTTAATATACAAATTACTATTCTAATATAAAAACTATCAACATTTATATTAATAATTGCATTAAAAAAATTCATTATTTGACCAAATAATATAGCAAATATTATTTGTAATAATTGAACTATTTTAAAATCCCTTCTTAATATTAGTATTTGTATTCCTACATAAATAATGAATAATATTGCTGCCGCTCTCCCTAAGCTAATACTAGTAACCTTACTTATACTTAGCGGTAATGAACTTACAGGTGATGCTCCTAAATTAGATTTTATTGCTAATACTCCACCTAAAGCCAATAAAAATATACCACAAATATAAATAGCTATTCTGTTTGCATTCTTCATCTATATCCCCCAAAAATTTATATTTACTTTATTAAAAAATTTCTCATTATAAATTCTCCTATAGATATGATCATAAAAAAATAAATAGATAGTACCAATATTTTCTTATATTACTACTATCTATTTATTATCATTTACACATAAAATTGTCAACTTAATTATGCAATAACAGTTGATTCATTATTTGATTTTTCTTTACCGTTAAGAACAATTCCAACAAACTTTTTACCATAAGGTAAGCAGAATTGAATGAATGGTCCTATCGCCAACATTGCTATAATAGTACCGCTTCCAACCTTTCCACCAAGAATAAATCCAACAATTAAAAAAGTTGCATCAAATGCTATTCTAACCCATCTATATTGACAGTTTAGCTTGTCTTTAATTATAAATGGAACAATATCATTTGGTGCTACTCCTATATCACTTTCAGACATTATTGAAAATCCTACTGCAATTATAAAGCATCCACCTAATACTAATAACATCTTTACAAATATATTTGCAGATTCTATAGGAAAATATGATACTGCTTTTACACCTAAATCAATTATTGGTCCTACCCCAATAACACATATTAATGTTCCTATCTTTATACGTTTTCTATCAACTATCAGTATTCCAATAAATAATACTATTAGTATTATCATATTTGCTACACCTGGAGTAACTTCAGCTCTTCCTGTAATCATATGAACTATTGATAAATCTTTTAATCCAGTTTTATTTAGAACCGTTGCCAATCCTTCTGTAAAAACAGTAAATGAATCTGATCCAATGCTTGTCTTTAAAAATAAAGCTACACCAAATTGAATTATACTCATTCCAACAAAAAACATTACTAATCTTTTAATCAAATTAATTGCTTTTTTCAATTTTTTCACCCTTTACTATTATGTTTTTTTCTTCGACTAAATGCTGTGACTATTTAATATTTATGTAATTTAAGTGCACATACTCCATTTTATAAGAAATTATATGTATTGTCAAAAAAATATCAATTATATTATTACGACTATCTTATTGACTAATTATCTAAACAAATAAGATAATCGTAATACTATTTATAGATAACTAAGGACACTTTTTATATACTACTCTTTGAGCAATATATATTGTCATTTACATTAATAAAAGTTTCTTTTTCTGATATTTCACTATTTATTAAAACTCTGATCTTAATAGTTGCTTTAGCGCTCTCACCAATATTTAGCTCGCTAACTTTCCATATTATTTCCTTTCCTAGTTGATGAATTGATCCTTTTGATACACTTATTTCTTTTACTGTTATTCCTCTTCCTAAAACATCAGTAATTCTAATATCCGTTGCTACATCTGGACCATTATTTATAATATTTATTTCATATTGAGTTTTTCCTCCGGGTTCAACATCAATATTATATTGTGATTTTTCTATACTTAAATTGCATATTCTAGTGCTTACTTTCATTATAGATATTGAACTCTCTTCATAATAGCCTTCTTTTTCTTTACTTCTATCTTCAGAAATTGAATGAGCATATCCAGTAATATATGTGTTTAATTCATTATCTAATGCAAGCCCTAATGCAAAATCATTTATATTTTCTCTTAAGAATGTTCCAAGTAATAAAGCTTTTCTTCTTTCTTTGTTTAGATCTAATTTTAATAAAAAAGAATTATATCCATTTTTTACCCAACCATTTTCATAACTATTCACTGGAAAATCAGTTGATGTTGTAAACCCACATATATATACATAATTATTATAATCAATTTTTATATCTGAACATACATCACTTCCATTTCCATCTATATAACTTCCATAGGCTAGTCCTTTTTCTCCTGATAATTGTGTATTTACCTTAATAAGAAACCCCGAACCCTCTATGTTAGATATACTATTTTGAAATGCATTTTGGGTTATAGGAAAATTATTCAAAGAATTTGTTACTCCTGTTATATAAGCACATTCTCTTGAATCAACTGCAATTCCATATCCAGCTTCTTCCCCATCTCCACATAAAAATGAGGAATATATTAAGCTCTCTTTTCCTGTTTTATTCAAATTAAATTTAGATATAAAAGCACTACTTAATCCTCCTTCAAATTTAGTTTCATAAGCATTTTGTGTTACAGGAAAATCCTTTGATTGAGTAACACCTGTAACATATACATAACCATTGTCATCTACTGCTAATGCTGAAAAACTAGTTGAGTCATTTCCACCAAAATATGTTCCATATAACAATGCATCTTTTCTTTCTTTATTTATATCTAGTTTTAATAAAAAT
Source organism: Clostridium sp. K04 (assembly GCF_019734375.1). Taxonomy (NCBI): domain Bacteria; kingdom Bacillati; phylum Bacillota; class Clostridia; order Eubacteriales; family Clostridiaceae; genus Clostridium; species Clostridium sp. K04. The sequence continues at coordinate 11,906 of NZ_JAASHD010000012.1, read as the reverse complement.
CCAACATCAACAGCATCATCATTATTTTTTTCATAAGCACTTTCACTTATAGGAAATCCAAAATTTGAATTAGTTAATCCCACTACATATACATTCTTTTCCTTATCTATTGCCACCGAATAAGCATAATCATACGAATTCCCACCTAAATATGTTCCATAAACTAAGCTACTTAATCCAACCTTTTTAGTGTCTATTTTAATTAAAAAACCTGTTTTACTTCCTCCTGGATAACTATATGCATATGATTTTTCTGTTACTGGAAATTCATATATTGAATTAGTTGCTCCTACTATATATGCATTTTTTTCATTATCCACAGCTATTCCAACAGCCTCATCAATGCCTTCCCCACCAATATAAGCTGCATACTTTAGTGCCGACTGTCCCTTTTTAGTAGTATCTATCTTTACCAAAAAAGCACCATAATCCTTTCCACTTAAAACATTTTTATAAATCTTCTTGTCTGGAAAGTTTTGAAAGCCTACTTCTCCTGTAATATATACACAGTTCTTTTCATCTACAGCTATTGAATTTGCTCTATCAACTACACAAGTAGAATTAAAATTATCAAATGATACTGATATGGTAATTGTTAAACTATCTTCTTCATTATAATTACTTATATTAAATTTTATATTACCGTCCTCATCTATTCCAAAGCTACTTTCTATTTTTTCATCATTATTATTTTGATAAGCTTCAGGTTTTGATATTTTTAATATTCTTTCTTTTATATTAACATTTATATCTCCATTATCATCTAACTCTATGTTATTTGCTCCATTTAAATTTAATAATATGTTGTTTATATTTTTATTAGGTTCAACTATAAAGTCCCATTTAATAACCCCCTCACGTTCATAATATAATATATCTATTCCATTATATATTTCTTTGTATAATAGCTTTTCATATAATGGTATAGAACATTTCCAATTTGAAATATCTTCTCCCTTAAAATAATTTAATGTACAATTAAATTCATTTTTACCTATTATTTGAGGAATCTTATTTGAACTTTTAAAACAAACTCTCAAAACATTAATTTGATACTCTTCCATTTTTCTTAGTGATGTATTATATAAGTTACTACTATCTAACTCTTTCAACTCTTGTATTTTTTCATTACTTCTAAATGCTAATACTATCTCCTTATCAGTAAAAAAGGTTGTACATTCTTTTTTGTTTAATACAAATTGTACCTTATTATCATATTGACCTATATTTCTTTCAAATATCAACGGTAAATTATTTAATACATTTGCTATCTTAACATTGCTCATAATCTCTCCTCCCTTTATAACATTATTTCTACTATATATTAACTTATGTACCTTAATTTTTAATTATCACTACATTTCTATTTATATATAACTTGATTTAAATGCATAAAAAGAGACTATCAATTATGATAATCTCTTTTCTTTATCAATAAATAACTCTAATTACAATTTTCTATAGTAAGTTAAACCTATATATTTACTTAATAATAATTAATATTTTTTTATATTAATTTATACCTTTCTAGCAACTCTTCAATTATAGTTCCTTGAATTTCTTTAAATACTTTCTTTTCAACCATCTTAGCTTTTAATGGAAGTTTTATATCTGTAATCTTCTTACCATCCATCATTTTAGAAGTTGAATCTAGTAATACTCTAATATCATAACAAGAATTAAATACTTCTGGAACTCCACGATCAATATTTAATAATGTATATACTGCTTCCATAGCTGTTCTTACAGAATATTCAGTTGTAAATACTGTATCACGAACTGTATCTGCAAATTGACCTAAAAATGCAAAGTTAACACATCCCTCTGGTACAACTTTGGGTCTATCACCAGCTGTTCTTGGCATAAAGAAAGCTGTTATATATGGCATCATACAAGGTATAGCTCTTGCAGAATTTCTAGCCATTTCTGGAATTTCATCTACTGGAACACCTAAATGATATAACCATTCTTGAGTAATTTCATATCCTGTACATTCCTTCATAGGCTTTTTAATAAAGTCACCAGGAACATCTGTAAATAATCCATAAACCCACACAACTAATTGATCTCCAGGTTGTGTTTTAAAATGTGGCTGACGATTTAATGTATAGCTCATTAACCATGAAGAATCTTTTGCTGTTATTATTCCTCCTGTAACTACCTTTCCGCTAAATGGATCACGCTTACATACTTTTTCAATATATGGTGGTATTCTATCATCTAAAGTTGTAACTGTAGCTGATTCCCAGTTTGTAGCTTTAATATTTGTACAAAACTTATCTGGATGTCCAAAGTCCTGATCTTGAGCTGCGATGTTTCTCCATAATCTCCAGCAACCACCTTCTTCAGTATTTAAAACCGGTGCAGTATCATGATCACCTAATGTAGCATTTTCTGTACAACTACCATTTGTAACAAATACTAAGTCATCTTCTACTAAGTCTATTTTTTCTTCTTTTCCATCATGAATACAAATAATTTGTTTTGCTACTTTTTTCTTACCTTCTTTTTCAAATATTACATTAGTAACTTGTGTATTGTATTGGAAGTTAACCCCATGTGACTCTAAATATTTAACCATTGGTAATATTAAAGACTCATATTGATTATACTTAGTAAACTTTAATGCTGAGAAATCTGGAAGGCCACCAATATGATGGATAAATCTTTGAATATAAAGTTTCATTTCTAATGCACTATGCCATTCTTCAAATGCAAACATAGTCCTCCAATATAACCAAAAGTTTGATTTATAAAACTCTTCTGTAAATACATCATCTATTGTTTTATCATATAAATCTTCATCCTTAGTAAAGAATAATTTTATTATTTCCATAGATGCTTTATCTGATAAACCAAATTTACCATCTGTATGTGCATCTTCACCTCTATTTACTGTAGCTCTCATTAAAGAATAATTAGGATCTTTTTTATTTAACCAATAATATTCATCTAATACAGATACACCTTCTGTTTCTAATGATGGAATTGATCTAAATAAATCCCATAAACATTCAAAATGGTTTTCCATTTCACGTCCACCACGAATTACAAAACCTTTTGTTGGATCATTAATTCCATCACAAGCTCCACCTGCAATATTCATTTCTTCTAATATGTGAATATGCTCACCCTTCATTTGTCCATCACGAACTAAAAAACATGCTGCTGCTAAAGATGCAAGTCCTGCCCCTACTAAATAAGCTGATTTTCTATCTACATTTGCTGGTTTTTCTGGGCGAGCAAATGCCTCATAATTACCATTACTATAATACATATAAATTCCTCCCTCTTATATAAAAACAATTTATTTTTTATTAAATTTCGTAGATTTATCTTATATGCTTATAGTATTACTTTCTAATAACATCTTCTATAGACAAAATTATGCCTATGTCCTATTTTTAAACAAACCTTTAAAATTGTAAAAAAATAAGACAAACCTTTAAGTTTGTCCAAATTTTATTATTCTAATTTATTATGTTTATCATTTCTATATCTTTGTAATGCGGTTTCAATATTTCCTGAAATTAATGTATTTAATCTCTTAATAATATCTTTTGGTTCTTCCATCATGCCTTTTCTTATCCAATCAATTACTAATCCAACAAAAGCAAATTTATAGAAATCTGCAATAAATGACTTATCTTTCTCTCTAACAGACATGTCCTTTGATTTTTCTTCAACTACACCCAAAAGCAAATAATATGTTTCATTATATAAATATCTTTCTAAATATTCTCTACTTACAGAATTATAAGTATTTAAAACAAAAGTTTTATTTTCTAAAATATATTCAAATATTTCATAAAACCCTTCTTGCCATGTATCATATGTCTTTTTATCTCCTAAAGCCCTTGTTGCTTCATTTGTATAAACCCATTCTAATAAATCATATATATCCTTAAAGTGATAATAAAACGTTTGACGATTTACTTCACAATCCTCTGTTATATCCGTAATTTTAATCTTATCTAATGGCTTTTGTGATAATAATTTTTTTAAAGATGTAGCAAATGCCTTTTTAGTTGTTTGTGCCATATAACTTCACCCCTTATATATCTCTCTTGTACACTCTTTTATTTATATTAAACGTTCTTATATTAATAGTCATTATATCATCTATAACTTTCCTTATCTAGGAAAATTAAAAATAGTAATTTAAAATTCATAATTTCTCTATATTTTAATTTAATAAAAAAAGGAAAAGAAGATTTGCTATAAATTCAATCCCCTTTTCCTAACATAATTTTTTATTTTCTATTTTTTATTTCAGTAGTTACTCTATCAATAAAGCTATTTAAATCAACAGCTCCTTCATCACCATTATCTCTGCTTCTTACTGAAATAGTCTTATCATTTTCTTCTTTTTCACCAATAATAATCATATAAGGTACTCTTTCATTTCTTGCTTCCCTTATTTTATATCCTATTTTTTCAGTACGCAAATCAGTTTCAACTCTTAATCCATTTGACTCTAGATTTCTCTTAACCTCACTAGCATAATCTACAAATTTATCCGAAATAGGTAAAATCTTAACTTGAACTGGTGAAAGCCATGTTGGGAATTTACCTGCAAAATGCTCAATTAATATACCAATAAACCTTTCAATACTTCCAAAGATAACTCTATGGATAACTATTGGCCTATGCTTTTCACCATCACTACCAATATAGTCTAATTCAAACCTTTGTGGTAATTGAAAGTCTAATTGAATAGTTCCACATTGCCATGTTCTACCTAAGCTATCTTCAAGATGAAAATCTATCTTTGGTCCATAAAATGCTCCATCACCTTCATTAATTTTATAAGGTAAATTCATTTCTTCAAGAGCTGCCTTTAATGAATCTTCTGCCATATTCCAATCTTCATCACTTCCCATTGAATCCTCTGGTCTTGTAGATAACTCAACACTATATTTAAATCCAAACTTTGAATAAACTTCATCAATTAAAGCAACAACCCCTTTAATTTCTGATTTTATTTGATCCGGCAACATAAATATATGTGCATCATCTTGAGTAAATGCCCTTACTCTCATAAGACCATGTAAAGCACCAGAAAGTTCATGTCTATGAACTCTTCCAAGCTCCCCAACTCTCATTGGAAAATCCCTATAAGAATGTGTTTCTGTTTTATAAATAAGCATTCCACCTGGACAATTCATAGGTTTTAATGCAAATTCTTCTTCATCAATCATTGAAGTATACATATTTTCTTTATAATGATCCCAGTGCCCGGAAGTTTCCCATAGCTTTTTATTTAACATTATTGGAGTTTCTACTTCAACATATCCAGCTTTTTGATGTAATTCTCTCCAATAATTAATTAAATTATTTTTAAGAATAACCCCTTTTGGTAAGAAAAATGGGAATCCAGGTCCTTCATCAACAAAAGTAAATAACTTTAACTCTTTGCCTAACCTTCTATGATCTCTCTTTTTTGCTTCTTCTATATTATTTAAATAACTCTTTAAAATATCTTTATTTGCAAATGCTACTCCATAAACTCTTTGTAGCATTTTATTTTTTTCATTACCTCTCCAGTAGGCTCCTGCAACACTAGTTAATTTAAAATCTTTTATTCCTTTAGTAGATAAAAGATGTGGACCTCTACAAAGATCTATAAAATTACCTTGTTTATAAAGTGAAATTGTTTCTCCTTCTGGAAGATCTTTTATAAGTTCTACCTTATAAGGCTCTCCCCTACCTTCCATTAATTTCAAAGCCTCTTCTCTACTTACTACCATTCTTTCTAATAAAATATCTTCTTTTATTATTTTGTTCATTTCTTCTTCTATTTTAACTAAGTCTTCACTATTAAATGGAGTTTCTATATCAAAATCATAATAAAATCCATTTTCTATTGTTGGTCCTATAGCTAGTTTTACATCTTTATAAAGTCTCTTTACAGCCTGAGCCATTACATGTGAGGTAGTATGTCTCATAACCTCAATCCCAGCTTCATCATCATAAGTTACTATATTAACCTCATCATTATTTTGAAGCTTATAAGCTAAGTCAACTAAGGTTCCATTTACTTCACCTACTACTGCGGAGTTTCCTAACTTTTTACTAATTGATTTAGCTAGATCTAAAATAGTCGAATTTTCTTCAATTCCTCTTACAGATCCATCTTTTAATTTTACGTTAATCATTTCACTTTCTACCTCCTTTAACTGATATTCCAAGTTTTAACTTATACCTTCATTTTTATGAGAAGGTATTTCCTTATTAATATATATTTTTTGATATAAAAAAAACATCCATCCCAACTCTTGGGACGAATGCTATATCCGTGGTTCCACCCAAATTGAATTAAAAAATTCAATTCATCTTTAAAAGTTTTATCGATCTTCACCGATGGTATTTCTCACTTAATGATACTAAACCATAACTCCAGGGTAGTTTTCTTATAGTCATATTTAAAAGTGCTTCCAGCTTATAACACTTTCTCTCTTAAAACTGTATTCTATAATACTTTTCCCTATCAACGTATAACTAATATTAATCTCATTTACTATTATATACAATTACATTAAAATAATACTACTTTTTTATTTATTTGTAAATATTTTTATTTTTCTCCATACTCTTTATAATACATAACCTTTAAATTTATCTTAGGGTACTTTTCAATAAATTGACTAATAACATAATAACAGCTAGGACATGGTTCCCATTTACTATATAAAGTAAAATCACCTTCTGCTTTTAACTTTCCCTTAGTTATAAGTTTATGTATCTCTTCAATTATTTTTTTTTCACTATCATTAACTCTATTATATCCAATTCCTAATTTACCAAGCTTATTAACCTTACAACTTTTAAAATAATCTTGTCCTAACGGTATTAATGTACAACTATTTTCAATATCATTCTTCCCACTAACAGCTCTAAACTCCATATCATTAAATAATGCAACTGCCATATTTACCGAATCCTGTATTGCTATACTTTGATTTATTTTAAATGTACCCTTCTCCTCTTCTATAATATATTTATCTAAATTTTTAATTAATCTCTTCATCCTAGGAATATAACTTTTTATATGCTGGTGATATTCAACAGTACCCTTTTCTGCTTTTACATAAGCAAATCCTATTTCTTCAGGTACTTCAATAAATAAAGTTTTTATTTGATTATTTTCATCATACTCTTCATTTACATTTTCATTATTAAAAATCAACATTCTTTTTAACAGTTCAATATCTTTTGCATAAACATAATCTTTATTAATTTCCTCTTCTAAAAATTCTAATTTTCTCTTTCCTTCATCATTAATTTTTTTCGATATAAACTTTTTAGTTTCTTCTATTACCTTTAATATATGTTCAACATCATCTTGAGTACTTGGTATTCTATCATATTCAACTCTATCAATATGGAGTCTTTTCATTTTACTTATTTTCTCACATAATTTCTTATGCTCATATTCAAATATCGTGATATTTTTTATATATCTTATAAAATCATTAATATCACTTACCTTATAACTAATACTTTCTTCATTTATAGTTTTATAAATCTTATTAAATAATTCATTACTTATATTAAAAGTTTTTATAAAACCTTCTTTAAATTTATCAAAATCTGATATTTCAAGATTATATCCCTTTAACTTCAGTTCTTTATTTAAATCATCTATATTACTAATTTTTATTCTTTTATTTTTCTTATCTTTTATTTGCATATTTACCTCTTATCTCGAGTGACTACTTCAGTATTACCTTTAATATTATAAGATAATAATTTATTATTTAATACTATATAATAATAAAAAACAAGTAATATACTAGTTCACTGTATTACTTGCTTTTACTCTTTCCAAATTGATTAAAATAATAGTTCTATTAAGCAATATACTTATATTAATCTAATAAGTCGTATTACATTTTCAGCTGTTTTCTCTATATTTTCCTTTCCATGTTTAAGTGCTTCATCAATAGATGTTACCTCTTTCATAATTCCAAATATAGAGTCTATTCCTTTTTCATATAAAATATCTATATCGTCTCCAATTTTTCCAGCAAAAGCTACAACAGGTTTGTTATATTTTTTAGCTATTTTGGCAACGCCTAATGGAGTTTTACCATATTGAGTTTGAAAATCTATACTTCCTTCACCTGTCCAAACCATATCTGCATCTTTAATCTTTTCTTCTAAACTAGTATATTCAATTACCATTTCAATTCCCGTTTTTAATGTTCCATTCAAAAATGTCATAAGCCCTGCACCTAAGCCACCTGCTGCACCTGCACCTGGTATATCCAAAATATCCTTTCTAAGTTGTTCTTTAATTATATCAGCATAATGCCTCAAGTTTCTATCCAAAATACTAACCATTTCTAAGGTTGCTCCTTTTTGTAGTCCAAATACATGTGATGCTCCATTTTCCCCACATAAAGGATTATTAACATCACATGCTACTTCAACAACAACATCCTTTAATCGAAAATCAAAATTAGTTAAATCTATAGTATGTAATTTATATAACTCTCCGCCACCAAATCCCAATTCATTTCCTTCTTTATCTAAGAGCTTTCCACCCAAAGCTTGAATAACCCCAGCTCCACCATCATTTGTTGCACTTCCTCCAATACCTATTAATAACTTCTTTACCCCTTTATCTAAACAAGCCTTAATGAGTTCACCAGTACCATAAGTAGTAGTAACTAATGGATTCCTCTTATCTAATGGAACTAAGTGTATTCCACTTGCACTAGCCATCTCTAATACTCCCACTTCTCCATCGCCTAAAATTCCAAAATTAGCGTTAATTTTATTTCCTAAAGGTCCAGTAACTTCTAAATCATATATTTCTCCATTAGTTGCATCTATTAAAGACTGCATTGTACCTTCTCCACCATCTGCCATAGGAACATGTATACATTTTATACTAGCATCTACTTTTTTTATTCCCTTTTCCATTGCAATACAAACTTCTTTTGCACTCATACTTTCTTTAAAAGAATCAGGTGCTAATACAATAACAAAATCATTCTTCATTCTTTTCTCCCAATTTGACCGCATATTTAAAATTTCCTCTTTTTTCCAATATAAATTAATAATTATTTAAAGAGCAAGCTATAAAACTTGCCCCTTAATATATACCTAATATTTTAGATTCATCAATAAATATAATTATATCTTCTTTGTTTTTAACTGCAATTATATTTGGAAAATCAAATACAATTTCTCCCTCTATAATTCCTACTCCTGATACTAAAACTGAAACATTAACCCCCTTATACCTCTTTTTTAATTTATTAAATTTATTTTTGTTCTTTTCAACGTTACCCATCTTATTTATTTCGTCTATTTGTATATCTTTATCGTTCTCATCTATTTGCTTATCTTGTGTATGAATCTCTTCATCTTCCCTATATGTTATAACTTCATTTATATTATCAATTGTTTTATTACTTATATTATTTATTACACTTTCCTTATATAACTCCTGACTTTCTTTAAGCCCCTGATTACTTTCAGAAATATCTACAATCCTATATTGTTTATTATCATTCAAATCAATATACTCTTTCTCACAATTTTTACTCGCATCATAAGAATTATAAGTTGATTCTTCACTATAAATTTCTTCTTTACTCTCATCTAATTCATCCATCTTTTTTTCTTCTTTGCTAAATATCTCTTTATTATACCTACTATCATTTTCTTTTGTTTCTATAATCTCTTCTAGATCCTTATGTTTATTTTTACTATCTATGTTATTATTTATCTCAAATTTATCTGATTTATTTATTATATTATTTTTTATATTATTATCTGATTCATAATATCCCTTATAGTTATTACTCCTTGTTTGCATTGTATTATCACAATTATCAATGCCATATTCCTTCTCTTTATACTTTTTAGCTCTTACTATCTCATTTTTTGAATACTTATAATTACTTAATTCTTTATACTTATTTCCTATTATATTATTTAACTTATTCTCATCATAAGACTCTTCTTTATGATTAACTTTTATTAATCTATCTTTATTTTGCTTATTCAAAAATAAAATAATAAGAAGAACTAATAATATATAATCCATTTTCGCTCCCTTCTTAAAATTTCTATGTTCATATCAAATTCATTTATTTAGATAATCATGGATTCAATTTATATTATATATTATTAATAATTATACTTTTTGTTCCTTACAACATACTATAGCTTATTTTTAATCAATTATTAATTAACACTTTCACTAAAAAATCATATTATGTAATATGTGTCCATAGTATTTATCTAAAAACAACCTAAGAAAAAATTAGGAGGGATAATATGACATTTGCAATAATAGTAGCCTTAATAGTATATATTGCAATGATTTTTTCTATTAAGTATCGTACTGCTATAACAAGCATTGGATTAGGAGTAATATTAATATATGGAACTGTAACTAATACCTTCACCCTATCCGATGTTCTTTCAAATTTTCCTATAGAAATAATCACACTTATTCTTGCTTTAGGGCTATTTTCTAAGACTTTTGAGAATAACTCATTCTTTAAATATATTGGCGATAAATTTCTAAGCATTTCTAAAGGTAAAAAAACACTCATATATATTCTTTTGCCTTTAGTCATGTATTTTACTTCACTTTTCATGAATAATTTAAGTGTAGTTCTATTATTTACTTTTATATGCCTAGAGTTATCTATAAAGTTAGAACTTTCACCTTTACCAATTTTAGTTTCTGGCTTAATTGCTTCAAATATAGGTGGCTGTCCACTTCCTTGGGCTGATACACCTGCAGTAATTTTAACACTCTATTCAGGTTTTAGCCTTATGGATTTTCTAACAAAATTATTTATTCCATGTGCTCTATTGGCAGGGCTTTTAATTCCATATACACTTTGGTGGGTAAAAAAGTATGATAAGAAAAATGACATTATGAATATATCCGATGATGCGTATTTAAAAAATAAATTTACTGATCCACCACCTCCACATCATCCAAATCATATTCCGCCACCTACCCCCCCTATACTTCATGATAGGCATATTAATGCAAGTAAATTTAAAAAGATATATTGCCCAATTATTTTATTTATTTCTTTTATAATTGCTATATGTATTTCACCTTTTTATTCTATTTCTATTTCATTTATTTCTATTATTTATATAGGATTGCTTTTATTAATTACTATAGATAAACCTGATAATATATTAAATACAGTTCCAGTACTTGATTCATTAGTTTTTATTTCAACATTATTTATTTTATCTAGTGTTTTAGAAAAATCTGGCGTACTTGATAGTATAGTTAAATATATTATCTCATTTACTTCTGATAACGTATTTTTAATTCTTTTAGCTGTACTTTTTTCAGCTTTTATTATAGCAACATTTTTATCTGCTGGCCCTGCAGCTGCAACACTACTACCTATTTGCTTACAATTAAATCCTATTGTAGGAAGTAATTTAGTATATGCTGCCTTAGCATTAGGAATATTAGCTGGCAGTAGTATGTTACCTTGGTCAGCTACGGGAGGACCAATAATGCTTAGTGAAGTAGGACGATATCAAAATGACCATATTATTGAATCCAATTATAAAGTTAAAATAAATCAAGTTTATAATTTAAAAAAATATATTTCTTTTTCTATTCCGTTTTCACTAATAATACTATCTATATCAGCTTTATTCTTAATATCATATGTTTTCATCTTTTAAGGAAAACTACAAATTTTAATTTGGTTAGATGAAGTTACTCATCCTACTGAAAAGAGAAATTTCCTTTAATTAAATGTATTAGGTAATTATTATTAAAAACAATAATTATCTAATACATAAAAAAAAGTGACATAGACATTGAACTGCTCCCTGTCAAGTAGACAGGGTAAATAATAAAAAATTATGATGCTAAGGTATGACTCCTATATTCAAGC
>NZ_JAASHD010000011.1:0-82500 GCF_019734375.1 Clostridium sp. K04 | reverse complement strand
TCACTTTCGTGTCAACATTTTTTTGAACTTATTTTTTCAAGTTTTTTTAACTTGTTTCAGTTCTTAAATGTTTCCCTCAAGGACAAGGACTATTCTATCACAGCTTTTCCGCCTCAAATATATTATAAGTATAATTATTAAAATTTATTCATCATTTACTATGTTTTTTCGTTATTTTTCTCTTTTTTTCTATTATTGATACACCAGGTATAGAGTATGGTATAATCTATAGTATTTTTTCTGTTTTCTACATTCCAATAGTTATTTTTATCTATTTATAACTTATATATACATAATATGCTTATCAATAAATTTGCTAAATATTATATAAAAAAACTAATTTTATAGAATTTTATATTTTTTAATATTATAATAAGTAATATATTCTATGCACCTATAGCTCAGTTGGATAGAGTGCTGGACTTCGAATCCAGGCGTCAGGGGTTCAAATCCCTTTAGGTGCACCATCTAAAAAAGGTATCGCATTATTAATGATGCGATACCTTTTTCATATTATTATATACCTAAATAACTATTTATAACTTTTCCAAAATTATTATTCTTTAAAACACTTAAAGTAACTCCCACAATCTCATAGCTACTCGTAAGATCATTATCCTTACATGCAACTGACAATTCTTTCATTATTTCATTACATAATAATTTTATATCTGAATTATTAAAAACAATGTTTATATCACTTGCTGAATTTTTTATACTTCTTTCTAACTTCTGTATTTGGAAATCTTCAAACTTCCCATTTCTTTTTACAACTCTCATATGTACCCTACCCCTTTTTTCTTTCATAATATACTCTTATACTTATAAAGTAATAATTTTTTTAAGACCTTATATTACTTTATATTTTACTCCACTTAAATTCGCTGTTCAATAGTTACCAATTTATGAATTTACTATAAAATAATATTAACTATATAAATAAACCTAATAAACAAAAATAAAAACTTCAAATTTACCAACAATTATTTTCTATAAAATAATCTAAAGTAAATTTGAAGTTTTATTATGTCATTATTATATATTAAAATGGAACTTCTTCCTGAATTACTTCATTAACAGCTTTTTTCTTACTATCAATAAAAGTAAATTCACTTAATATTATGTCTACCTTGTATTTCTTTTCACCTTCACTATTTAAATAACTACTAGTTCTTAATTTCCCTTCAACGGCTAGCTTACTTCCCTTACCAACATTATGAGCCAATATTACAGCCTTCTTACCAAATGCTACTACTTCAACAAACGTTGCAATTCTTTCATTCTTTCTAACACTGTACTCATTAATTGCTAAAGTAAATCTAACATACTTTCCTTCACCTTCATCATTCTTATACTCTTTTAACTCTAAATCATTTACCACATTACCAACTAAAGAAACTTTATTCATATTTCTAACCTCCAAGAATTATTTATTTTAATTCTTGACAAGCTTTCTTGTTATTATACATATAAATTATATTTTTTTATTTTAATTTATAATCACTAGTAATCATATCTACACCTATACCTATAAGCATATTAGCCTCTTCTTCAGTCTTTACATCCCATACATTAACTACTGCTCCATTTTCATGGGCTAGACGTACATTTTCAGCAGTTACTCTATCTTTTCTAACATCTATTCCATAATTACCATACTCTTTTAATAAATTAATATTTTCTAAACTTATATCACTTAAATATTGAAATTGAATCTTATAACTATACTGTCTAATATATTTTATCCATTCATATGATGTTGAAATTATTATAGATTCATCTTCTAGTCCATGCCCCTTAATCTTATCCACAACTTCTTTTACATTATTAACATTTATATCCTTAAACTCAATTACTGGAACTAACTTATTTTTTTTACAGCAAATTAAATATTCATCTAAAGTAGGTATCTTTAAATTTTTATACTTTTTAATATTATTTCCACTATCAATATTTAGTGCCTTAACCTCAACTAAACTCATACTCTGAATTTTACCAACACCGTTTGTCATTCTATCAACATCATTATCATGGAATATAATAAGACTTCCATCCCTAAGTGAATACAAATCACATTCAGCTCCCCACATTCCAAGATCTGCTGCTTTCACAAAAGAGGGAATTGTATTTTCTGGTTCATATGCACTTGCACCCCTATGTCCTATTAATTTTACATCAATATTTTCATGATTGAATGCCTTAATACTACTACTAGGTAATATTAATATTAAAGTTAATATTAATACCCTAAAACCCTTATTAATTATTTTCATTTTACCTCTTCCTTCTTTTATACCTTTTTCATATTTTCCTCCCCTAACTATTAAATATATTATTAATCTTTATCGTCCTAAAAATACACAAATAATGTCATAAAAATAGGCGTTACTTCCGTAACGCCTAAATAATACTATTTAATTATAGCTTCTCTTAATTTATCAGATGCACTTGTTAATGCAGTTTGCCAATCTTCTACAGTTTTAGTTCCATTCATTATAGAATCAATGATTAATATATAAGAATCATTCCAAACTAATCCTTCAACTGGCTCTGTTGCTGCAAATCCACCCATAACCGGTTTTGCTCCATTATCATAAACACTTAACATCTCAATTTGTAAATCATCTAAATATTTACTAGCAATATCAATTGCCCCTTCTACAGGAACTACTGACTTACCTAATTCAGCAATTATTCCAACAGCTTCATCACTATACATATAAGCCATGAATTCTTCTGCTAATGATGTATTAGCTGCATCAGCCGGTATATACATTTGTTCAAAATAGTTATAAGAATACATATCTCCACCATCTTCAAATGCTGGATATGCACTAAATCCCCATTCAAATCCATCTGCTCTAGGGGCATCTTCCATTTCACTTGGTAACCAATCACCATTTGGAATAAATAAAGCTTTATTATCTAAAATTAATTGTTGATTCTTTTTAAAGTTATCACCATTTGCATTTGCCACTACTGAAGGTTCTGTATAATCTTTTAATTTTGCTATAATTTCTAATACTCTAGTTGCATCATCTGAAGTCCAGAATCCCTCTTCATAATTCATTGCTTTATTAAATGCCTCTATTCCTCCAGAAGCAGCTAACATTGCTGGCATTACAGAATCAAAATATCCTGCTGTTGGATATGCAAATAAATAAATGCCTTCTGACTTAGCCTTATCTCCTAAAGCAAAGAACTCGTCCCACGTCTTTGGTACTTCGTATCCTTTTTCTTCAAATAATCCTTTGTTATAAAACAATCCAGTTGGACTATAAAATAAAGGTGCTAAATAAACTTTTCCATCACCATATGGAGCTGTAGATGAAGTTTCTAAAAATCCTGGTAATATTTTATCTTTTACAGTAACATCTTCACCTGGTACAGTCATATTCATAACATTAGTTAAGTCATGCAGAGCTTGTTCATTTATAAAAGTTTCTGTTAAAGCCTCTGGTCTTCCAGTTGCTAAATATATTAAATCAGGTACATTTCCACCTTGAATTTGAGGTCTAATTATTTCTTCTAAATTAGAAGCAGCTGTTAATTCAACTGTAACCCCTTCATGACTTTCTTCAAACTTTTCAGCAAGCTTATTCCAATGTTCAACTCCACGCCCACCATCTAATGCAGCTATTTTTAAAACTGTTTCTTCAGTAGCTGAAGTTGCAGCCTCTTCATCAGTCTCACCTTCTTTACTCGATGTTGAGCTCCCACAACCTGCAAATAATGTTGCCACCATAAGTGCACTTAATATCATTGACAATTTCTTAAACTTCATAAAATTCTCCCCCTCACCTTTTATAACTATATATTACATAATTGTAAACGTTTAATCAATAAGCTTATTGTTATATTTTTTAGTTATTTTGCGTTTTTAGCAATTTAACTTTATTTTACAAATTAAACCTTTCTTCAACTATTTTTCTTATTTCCTCTGCCTTTTCTAAAGTATCCATTTCAGCAAATACCCTTAATACAGGTTCTGTTCCTGAAAAACGAACTATTATCCAACCACCATTTTTAAAATAAACCTTATATCCATCTTCATACGAAACTCTTTCAACATCATAATTAAATTCAATTGGCTCTCTCTTAGCCATTAATATATCAATAAGATCTTGCTTTTTCTTTTGGGTCATTTTATAATCCCTTTCAGTCATATATAATCTTCCATATTCATTACATATATCTTCATATATTTCCGATAAAGATTTTCCTGTTACCGCTATCATTTCAACTAATAATGAAGCTGCATAAACACCATCCTTTCCTTGAATATGACCTTTGACTGTTAATCCCCCACTAGATTCTCCACCTATTATTGCATTAGTTTCTATCATTTTTGAAGAAATATGCTTAAAACCAACTGGCACCTCATAACATTCTTCTCCAAAGCTTTGTGCAACTCTATCTAAAAGTTCTGTCGTAGCAATGTTTCTAACAACAGGTCCATTCCACCCCTTATATTTTAATAAATAATAATATAATAAAACTAAAATATCATTTGGATGTAGGAACCTTCCGTTATTATCTATTACACCAAGCCTATCTGCATCTCCATCAGTAGCTATCCCAATATCATATTTTCTATCTATAACATAATTTTGAAGAGATTTTAAATTAGCTGCATTTGGGGTAGGTAGTTTTCCACCAAATAAAGTATCATGTCTTTCATTAATAACATCTAATTCACACCTTGCAGTTGCAAGTATAGTTCTAAGTGATGTTTGACTTACACCATACATTGGATCTAAAACAACCCTTAAATGTGCATTTCTAATTGCTTCTACATTTATTTGAGATAAAATACAGTCTATATATTCATTAAATGGATTATCATAAATTATTAATTCTTTTTCTATAGCCTCTTCAAAATCTATTGATTTTAACTCTTCATTTTCATATTTAGAAATATAATTTTCAACATCATTTGTTACTATTTCATCTGCATCCTTTCCTCCCTTAGTAAATAGTTTTACCCCATTATAAAGTGCAGGATTATGACTTGCAGTTATTGCCATTCCATAGTCTAAACCTAACCTTTTAACTTCAAACATAATTAATGGCGTAGGCACCCCTCTGTGAATAAACAAAACTTTAATTCCCTCATATGCTAAAACTTCTGATATCCACATTGTAGCTTCTTTTGATAAAAATCTTCTATCATATCCTACAACTATAGTTTTATTTTCAACCTTTTCATCTTTCATTTTTCTAGCCACAGCTCTAGCTAATTGCTGAACATTATCTTTTGTAAAATCCTCTCCAATTATTGCTCTAAATCCACCAGTACCAAATTTAATCATACTATCACACCTCTACTATATTATTACTTAAACATTTATTTACTATATTTTTCATTTCATTTAACTTTTCTTCTATATCCTTAACAAGTTTAAGTTGTGTTCTAGTCCTATCAAGATTTTGATCATTATAGTTTGTTTTATAATAAACATCTCCATTTAAATAATCTGTTAAAAACCTAATTCCCTGTTCTAATGTAATTATTTTTACTGCCATCGGTAATAATTCAATTTCTTTTTCAGTTAAACTATTTGCTGTCCCCTCTAAAAAACCTTTTGTAAATGCTTCAAAAAATTCTAAATCAATAAATACTTTGTTTAAATCCTTTTCATCCTCCGAAACATGTGTTGCTCCACTTCTAATAGCATCTCCAAAATCATATAAAGAAAGTCCTGGCATTATAGTATCTAAATCTATAACACAAATCCCTTCCTTGGTTTTTGCATCCATAAGAATATTACTAATTTTAGTGTCATTATGTGTTACCCTTAATGGTAATTTACCTTTCTGAAGTAAATCCACTAAAATTGATGTATCACTCTTTCTTTCAATAATAAAGTTAACTTCATTTATTACATTATCTAATCTATTTGCCTTATTTCTTTCAATAGCATTTATAAATGATTTATATCTTTCTTTTGTATTATGAAAATTAGGTATTGTTTCATATAAACTTTCTGCATTATAATCTATTAGCATATTTTGAAACTCTCCAAATGTTTTTCCTACTTTGTAGAAATCTCCTGTTGATTCACTAACATCATAAGTTACTGTGTTCTTAATAAATTTAATAACTCTCCAGTAATTCCCCTTGGAATCACAATAAAAACTCTTGCCATCATTAGTTAGAACTACAGTAATAGTCTGCCTATCTATATCCCCACCTCTTTTGCAAATTATATCTTTTAGATAATCACATACATTACAATAGTTTTCCATTAACTTATTAACATTTTTAAAAACTGAATTATTTATTCTCTGAAGAATATATTTATTTTTACTACCCTTATCATTACAAACAACTAAGAAAGTATCATTAATTATTCCACTTCCAAATGGTGTTACCCTTATAATATCTCCCTTGAAATTAAATTTTTTTAGCGCTTCTACTGTTTTATCTAAACATTTGTCACACATTTCGCCCTAATTTCCTCCCATAAATTCTTATGATAAACCCCTTCCTTAATCAGATTTTCAATAGCACATCTTACAATGTATTTATCTTCTTTATAAGTTACCCCATACCATTTATCCCCTGATTCCATAACCTTAACAGATATTCTATTCTCACTTAATAAATTACTTACAACTGAAGGTATAAAATACTCACTCTTCTTTGGATTTAATTTAACCTCTGTATCTAAGAATTTTTTGAATCCAACTTCTAATTCTTCAAATATGTTAGTATTAAATGCCCACATATTCATTGATACAGTTGAATTGTAATCAAGTTCTGCCCAATTTTCATCATCCTCTGTATAAAAAGCTGCCTCCCCCTTTTTTATTATTTTTGTCCTTTCAACTACTTCTTCTAAGTATCCGCTTTTAACCTTACAAACCCCTCTTGCAACATGCCCATTTTCTGAAAGTGTATTACTCAACTTATACCCTATCATTCCATACGTATTTTCATCTTTATTATTGATTAAAAACTCATATATCTTTCTAAATGCCTCTTGCCCATAAAAATCATCTGCATTTATCACTACAAATGGTGCATCCACAATATCTCTTGCACACAATATAGCTTGTCCAGTTCCCCACGGTTTTGTTCTTTCATTCGGAACTTTATATCCCTTTGGGAGATTTTCTATTTCTTGAATTGCATATTTTACTTCTGCATATTTCTCTAATTTATTTCCTATAAGATTCTTAAATTCAGCTTCAATTTCTTTTCTCAAAATAAATACTATTTTTTCAAATCCTGCTTTTATAGCATCATGCACAGCTAACTCTAATAATACCTCACCATTTGGCCCAATTTTGTCTATCTGCTTTAATCCACCATATCTACTTCCTAATCCAGCTGCCATTATTAATAATATTGGTTTCATATATATTCTCTCCCTCCTTTATTGATATTTTCTATTGTATAAATATAACTCTGCAAGCAAACATGTTAATCCTACCAACATAATAAACAATCCCTTATATCCATGAATCGCATTTCCTTTTATAACTAAGAATACCGATACTATAAATACTAAACTATAGATTACTTTTTTAATCATAAAATCACTCCTATAGGTAGTTATGAATTTTTAGTTAGAAGTTATGAGCTATCTTTTCAATTTAGCCTTTATAACACAATTCATTAATTAACCACTAACTTCTAAACACTAACTAATTTTGCTCCATTTAATTTCCCCTGGCTGTAATTCAAATTTTATTTTATTGCCACTTCCATCATATATAATTGTACTTTGCTTTTCATGGGAGTTATTAATTACAGCATATTTATTACTTTCTAAATATGCTGATACTTCACAATTCAAATTATCTGCATACCATTTTTTCATTTCCTTTTCCTTATGTGATGCATAAAAACAACTTCTCATAAGTATACGGGTATTTTGAAGTGAATATGGAAGTCCTGCAATATATACTGCTCTTCCTTTTCCGTAGTCATTTGAAGACATCAATAAATCTCCATTTCTATAACAAATTATTTCTGTTTCTTTACTCTTTGAATAAATATTTTTTTGCCCTTCACCAAAATCAATTTCTTCAATAACATCTTCTGTAATGAAATGTTTATCAAGTTGCGTATTGAAATATTTATCTGTACTTAATGAGAATCCTAATTCTTTATCTACGCCTAATGCTTCTGCTAATTGAAAGAAATGTCCTCCTTCTAATACTGCTGAAGGTTCCCCTACTCCAACAAAACCTCCACCATTATAAATCCATTCTCTTAAAGTACTTATTATTTCTTTATCAAGCCACTTATCGCCTCCGCTAAATGCAGTTCCTGCATCTCCAGCATTAATTATCACATCTATGTCACTTGAGATTCCGTTTTCCTTGATATCATCAAAGCTTATAAATTCAACATCAAAATTCATACCACTTAGTGATTCTATTATTCCTAAGTAAGTATATATTTGCTTATACCATAATGCATGTGCAACCATATGAGTTTGCCAACTTCTTAGTTTTCCCCAACAATTAAGTACTCCTACCTTTAATCCGCAGTAAGGCTTATTTCCTCCAATATTATCATATATTTCTCTAAATTCATCACAAACGTTTTCAATATAATCAACAAACTTCGGAAACTTATATGCTAATGATAAGTATCCCCCATATCCAATTCTATCTACAGGTTTTCTCATTAAGGCTCTTCTTGCAGTTACCCAATTTTCTCTCGCTTCTATTGTAGGATCATTCCCTTCATAAAATGTATCTGGAAAGAAATATGGTAAGAATCTCCCCTCTGTATATTTGACACCTGGAATATCTGAAATCATTCTAAGTGTTGCTCCACCACCAACAGAGCCAACTATTCCATCTATTCCTATAGAAGAAAAATATTTTCCATAAGGCTCTGTACCGATCCAATTATCACCTAAAAACATCATAGCTTCCCTTCCATCCTCATGCACAATATCTACAAGTTTTTTCACATTTTCTGCAACAAATTTTTGTTGAAAATCAATATAATCTAAATATTCTCTAGAAGGAACTCTAAATGAAGAATTATAATATCCTTGATCAACAATATGCTCTGGCCTTAATGCATAACCTTTTTCCTTTTTAAATTCTTCTAAACACTCTGGACTTACACTTGAGCTATATCCAAACCAATCTACAAACTTTTCTTTAGCTAAATCATTAAACACTAAAGTAAAATGATAAAAGAAAGTAGTAAATCTAACTATGTTTGATTCTTTATGTTCATCAAGCCACTTATGCATAGCTTCAAAAATATATTTATTAGTTTTTGGCTTTCTTGCATCAAAAGGCATTTCATGTGGTTTATTTCCCCAGTTATTTGTAATGTGATTATACATTTGGGTTGGATCCCATATACAATAAGCCAAAAATGTTACTGTATATTCATGCCATTTAATTGTATTTTCTATAATAACTTCTTGAGTTTTCTCATTATATTTCCACAAGGAAGCATCTATAACCTCATTGCTCGTTCTATCAATTACTTCCCACCAAACTTTTATATCATGATAAATATCTGGTTGAACCTGCTGTTCAAAATATCCATCCATTATTTTTATTACTAGCTTATCTTCAGTTGCAACATGATGCTTTGTCATTAAATATGTTTGTTGTAATTCTTCTTTATTAGCCTCTGCCCATTTATTATCTCCACGAGCAACGAAATAAGTTGAATATATTCTTTCAGCCAATCCTTTTATTTCTTTTGGTAGCTTAAATCCATCACAATCTCTAATCCCATCAGCCCCCCACTTTTCAGCTATTTCCATAGTTTCTTTTATAAAATTATCATCTGTTGGTATCGTAACTCTTCCTTTACTCATCATCATTTCCCCCTATTCTTTTATACCGCCTACTGTCATTCCTTCAGTTAATTGTTTTTGCACTAAAATATAAAGTATTATTGTTGGAATCATTACTATAGCTAATCCAGCATACATTGCACCATAATCTGTTGCTGTTTTTTGTACTTGCATTAAATTCAATAAACCAACTGGTAAGGTTTTTGATGAATTAGGAAGTAATGTTAATGCTATAATATATTCATTCCAAAAAGCTAAAAATTGAAATAATATTACAGTTATAATACTTGGCTTAGCCATTGGTATTATTACTTTAATTAAAGTTTGCAAATAACTACAACCATCTATCATCGCTGCTTCTTCATAAGCTCTTGGTAAAGTTTTTAAATAATTAGATAGTAAATAAATAGTAAATGGTAGTGCTGTTGAAGCATAAACCAGAGCTAGTACAATTTTGTTATCTAAAAATACAGTCATTGATAATGGAAGTGCAAATATTTGTTTTATTGCTTTATCTGCATCTAATATTAATAAGAATATTGGCACTACAATATAGTTAACATTTATAAATAATCCTGCTGCAAATATAGTATTTAAAAGCTTTTTACTTTTAAAGTTAAATCTTGATAACACATATGCTGCTGGAATTGAAATTACTAAAAGAATTACTAATGCCAAAGCAGTTACAAATAAAGAGTTAAAAAAATATTCTCCCATATGCGATTTAATAAATGCAGTTTTAAAGTTTTCTAAATAAAGTCCTTCTGGTAGAGCCCATGGATTTCCATAAAATTCAGATTTATGTTTAAATGCTGCAAGTATCGACCATCCTAATGGTATTAATATACTTAATGCAAATAGTATTAAGCATAAATATATAAAAGCCTTCATTAATTTATTAGTTGATTTTTTCTTATTCTTTTTTGTAATTACAGGATTTATATTTAAATTACTTTCTGGTATATTTTCCACAATTACCACCCCCTAATACTCAATTACATCTCTTTCTGTTATTTTGCTAATTATTAATGATAATCCAAATGAAAATAAGAATATTACAACTCCTATTGCCATCCCATACCCATATGATGAATTACCATAAGCTTGTTTATACATATATCCTAAGAAAGATTCTGATGCTCCATCAGGTCCTCCACCAGTCATTACTTTTACAAATAAGAAACTTAAATTGATACAACTTATTATAAAGAATGTTAATGTAGTTCTTATTGTTCCCCATACAAGAGGCAATGTTATACTAAAAAATTGTTTAAACTTTGAAGCTCCTTCTAAATCTGCCGCTTCGTATAAACTTTCCGGAATACTACTCATTGCTGACATGTACATAACCATATAATAACCAACAGCTTGCCAAATCATTGCTACTGCAATACACCATACTACTGTACTTGGATTTCCAAGCCACATTCGTTTCCAATTTTCTAACTTTAATAAATCTAAAGTCGCGTTTAATATTCCTTGATTTGGATCCAAAATTGCTGAAAATATTGCTGATATCACAACTACGGATAAAATATTTGGTAAGTAAAAAATTATTCTAAATAAATTATTGAATTTAATATCCTTTCGTATTAATACTGCTGCTAATGCTATTGCTAATATTAAAGTAACAATAGTTACAAATACTATTAAAAATAGTGTATTTTGAAATGATTTTATAAACTTTTCATCTTTAAACAATATAATAAAATTATTTAATCCTACGAATTTCTTATTATTTGTTAGTCCACCCCATTTAAATAATGACATCCAAAATACATTTAAAGTTGGAATAATCATAAATACAAAAAATAAAATAAATGATGGAATAACTGATAAAGCTATAAATAGTTTTTTAGATTTACTATTCTTTTTCAAATAAAACCACTCCCCTTGTCTTTTTCTTACATCCCTTGATTTTATTTTACTTATTTGTAAACTTTTACACAACAAATTTATTGCTTATTTTTTTAGTTATATTGCTATTTCCGCAATATATCCTAAATATATTTTATTCTTTTCTATTTAATATAAATAATGCTATAATTTAGCTATTAAGCATTATTTTGAGGTGATTTATGAGTAATACAAGATATACAGTTAATGAAAAGAACATATATGATATTGATTTTGAATTGCTTTATATAAGCAAATCTAAATATGGTGATGATTGGCATAGTACATCTCATTCACATCCATTTACTGAAATTTTCTTCATAACTCATGGGCATGGATTTATGGATATAGATGATGTGATCGTTTCTATAAAGGAGGGTGACTTAATTATTATTAATCCTAACTGTTCTCATACAGAAAAATCTACTAATAATTCTTTTGATCAATTAGAATATATTGTGTTTGGAATAAATAACTTGGCTTTAGCCAATGATAATATTTCTTGTTTAGGTATTGAAGTAGAAACTCCTATTTACTATAAAATAATGAATTTTAATAATGATAAAGTTGAAATATTAAATTATTTAAATAATTTAGTGCGCGAAGTTGAAAATAAGGATTCTAACTATGAATTGGCATGCAAAAGTATCTTAACTCTATTTATTATATATATATCTAGAAAAGCTAAGTCTAATTTACTTATTACCACTAATCCCGAAAAATTAAATATTGAATGTGTTAAAATTAAAAATTATATTGACTCTCACTATTCTGAAAATATTACTTTAGATACTTTATCAAATTTGAGTTATGTGAATAAATTTCATTTAGTTCATTTATTCACAAAGCAAATGGGAACCTCACCTATTAATTATTTAATCAATAAAAGAATTGAAGAAGCTAAAAATCTTTTAACAACTACAAATCATTCAATTAGAGATATATCTACTATAGTTGGTTTTTCTAATTCATCTTATTTCAGTCAAATGTTTAAAAAAACAACTGGTGATTCTCCTAGAAATTATAAAAATTTATATTCATCTTTAAAATGATTTTAAATAAAAAAAAGACAATCTTAACGATTGTCTTTTCTAATGGAGCGGGTAGTGGGAATCGAACCCACCTTTCCAGCTTGGAAGGCTGGAGTATTACCGATATACGATACCCGCATATTTTTTAATCATTATTAACTTCGTATTACTACGTCAATTTCGTCATTGCGCTCCTCACTTATACTATATAAGCTCCGGTGCTCCTTCCTCATTTCCTTGTACTACTCGTTCCTAATGTTTTAAAATTGGAGCGAAAGACGGGACTCGAACCCGCAACATCCACCTTGGCAAGGTGGCGCTCTACCATTGAGCCACTTTCGCATAATTGGTGCAGATGAAGGGAGTCGAACCCCCACGCCAAGGGCGCTAGATCCTAAGTCTAGTGCGTCTGCCAATTTCGCCACATCTGCATTTTTTTGGTGGCTTACCGGGGAATCGAACCCCGGACACCTTGATTAAAAGTCAAGTGCTCTACCGACTGAGCTAGTAAACCGAATAATGGCAGGGATAGCAGGATTCGAACCTACGAATACCACAGTCAAAGTGTGGTGCCTTACCGCTTGGCGATATCCCTAAATGGGGTGAACGATGGGACTCGAACCCACGACAACCAGTGCCACAAACTGGCGCTCTACCAACTGAACTACGTTCACCTTATTTTTTTTAATGGTGCGCCATCACGGGTTCGAACCGGGGACACCCTGATTAAGAGTCAGGTGCTCTACCAACTGAGCTAATAGCGCATATATGGTGCGTGTTAAGAGATTCGAACTCCTGGCCCACGCCTTAGAAGGGCGTTGCTCTATCCAGCTGAGCTAAACACGCATTTCAAATTATTATTAACTTCGCATTACTTCGTCAATTTCGTCATTGCGCTCCTCACTTATGTTATATAAGCTCTGGTGCTCATTTCTCATTTCCTTGTACTGCTCGTTTCTAATACTTTAAAAATGGAGCGGGTAGTGGGAATCGAACCCACCTTTCCAGCTTGGAAGGCTGGAGTATTACCGATATACGATACCCGCATATTTTTTTAATCATTATTAACTTCGTATTACTGCGTCAATTTCGTCATTGCGCTCCTCACTTATACTATATAAGCTCCGGTGCTCCTTCCTCATTTCCTTGTACTACTCGTTCCTAATGTTTTAAAATTGGAGCGAAAGACGGGACTCGAACCCGCAACATCCACCTTGGCAAGGTGGCGCTCTACCATTGAGCCACTTTCGCATAATTGGTGCAGATGAAGGGAGTCGAACCCCCACGCCAAAGGCGCTAGATCCTAAGTCTAGTGCGTCTGCCAATTTCGCCACATCTGCATTTTTTTGGTGGCTTACCGGGGAATCGAACCCCGGACACCTTGATTAAAAGTCAAGTGCTCTACCGACTGAGCTAGTAAACCAAATAATGGCAGGGATAGCAGGATTCGAACCTACGAATACCACAGTCAAAGTGTGGTGCCTTACCGCTTGGCGATATCCCTAAATGGGGTGAACGATGGGACTCGAACCCACGACAACCAGTGCCACAAACTGGCGCTCTACCAACTGAACTACGTTCACCATATGGTGCGTGTTAAGAGATTCGAACTCCTGGCCCACGCCTTAGAAGGGCGTTGCTCTATCCAGCTGAGCTAAACACGCAAAATGAAAATCTAAATCTTTGATTTAGCTATTTGAATTTTTCAGCATAGCTGATTTTTATTCAAATATAATGGAGCGGGTAGTGGGAATCGAACCCACCTTTCCAGCTTGGAAGGCTGGAGTATTACCGATATACGATACCCGCGCATCGACTACGCTGTTTAGTATATTATGTTTGTCGACGTTTGTCAACATTATTTTTAAAAATTTTTTAATATCTTTTTTAATAGACTAGTAATTATTGAAAATGGTATAATGTAAATGATTAACTAATAGATTGAGAGGATTATACTATGAAAGAAATAATTATGGCAAATGGTAATTTAAAAGCATCTGAAATTGGATTAGGGTGTATGAGAATTGCAAACTTAGAAAAAAACACTGTAAATAATTTAATTAATACAGCTTTAGATTGTGGAATTAACTTTTTTGATCATGCTGATATTTATGGTAAAGGAAAATCTGAAGAAATATTTAGTGAAGCTATATCTTTAACCCCTTCATTAAGAGAAAAGATGATTATACAATCAAAGTGTTCAATTAGACCTGGTATGTACGACTTTTCTAAAGAATATATTATCAATTCTGTAGATGGAATTTTAAAAAGACTAAATACTGAATATTTAGATATATTATTACTACACAGACCTGATACTTTGATGGAACCTGAAGAAGTAAATGAAGCCTTTGAAAAACTATATAAAGAAGGTAAAGTTAGAAATTTTGGTGTTAGTAACCATAATTCAATGCAAATAGAGTTATTAAATAAATATTTAACTAATAAAATTACTATAAATCAACTTCAATTTAGTATTATGCATACTGGAATTATTGATTCTGGATTAAATGTTAATATGAAGAATTCAGCTTCAATTGATAGAGATGGATCTATTTTAGAATATTGCCGTCTAAAAGATATAAATATTCAAGCTTGGTCACCTTATCAATACGGATTCTTTGAAGGAGTTTTTATAGATAATCCAAAATTCCCTGTTCTTAATAAAAAGCTTAATGAATTAGCTGAAAAATACAATGTTAGTTCAACAGCAATCGCTACTGCATGGATTCTTAGACATCCAGCCAAAATACAAACTATTGTTGGAACAACTAGCGAAAATAGATTAAAGGATATATGTACTGCTTCAAATGTGGTTTTATCTAGACAGGAATGGTATGATATTTATCTTGCAGCTGGCAATGAATTACCTTAACCTTTAAATTATTTTTTCCATTTTACAATATTTTTTATTACAAGTGTACATCTTTTTTTAGATTTTACACTTGTTTTTTTATGGTTTTTTATTATATTAAAAACATTTGATTTTCTTAATTTTAAATATATACTATAAGAATATGAAAAATTTTATCATTTAAATCAATAACTTAAGGAGGAATAATGAAAACAAAAAATAAATCATTAATTTTTATTATAGTTTTAACTATATTTAGTTCACTTACATTTAACATGGCTCATCCAGTTACCCCTATGTTCATAAATAAACTTGGATTACCAACATTTATGTTTGGATTATTCTTTGCAACAATGTCTATAGGAAATTTTATTGGTTCACCATTTTGGGGTTCTTTATCTGATAAAAAAGGAAGAATTAAATTCTTAATATTAGGTGCACTAGGCTATGGTATTAGTCAGCTTGGATTTGGTTTTAATACAAATCCTTTTATAATACTTATATTTAGATTTACAGGTGGATTTTTTGTAGTTAGTTATTTAACTACTTCTATGGCTTATTTAACTGATGTAACAACAAAAGAAAATAGAGTAAAATATATTACATACTATTCCGCTGCCAATACAATAGGCTCAGCCATGGGTTCATTATTAGGTGGTGTAATTGGTAATAACAACTTTAAATATACTTTTTTTACACAATTTATACTTTGTGTAATTTTAGGCATTTTAGTTTTCTTGCTTTTAGAGGAACCACTTAAAGAAAAAATAAGTATTTCTAATTCTTTAAAACATGAAAAAGTAAATTATAGTCAATTTCTAAATAAGAATTTAATTATCATGCTCATAATTATAATAGCATTTTACTTTGCATCAACTAGCTATAATTCAAGCATTAATTATTATATAGAAGATGTTCTAAAATTATCCCCAACATTTATAGGTGGATTTATGGCATTTACAGGAGTATTAGGCTTTATTATAAACTTAATATTTACTCCATTACTTGCAAAATTTTTCAAAGAAATAAATATATTTAAAGTTATTACTTTTTGCATTAGTATATCTTTAGCACTTATGGTTATATCAAATAATGTTATTTTATTCTTAACTTGTGCAGTTATATTTACATCCTTTGCTAGCATTCATATTCCTTTACAACAAAGTATAATAACTAGACTTTCTAAAGGTAATTACGGTTCACTCATGGGAATTTTCAACTCCTCAAAAGCTGTAGGACAAGTAACTGGTTCTTTACTTGCAGGATTTATATTTGATTTAGGAAACAAATTACCTTTCCTTATTTCATCAATAATAATTTTAATTTCATTTATTATTTTACTTCCTTTATGTTCTAGAACTATTACAGAAAAGAATTAATTTGAATAATTAACAAAGGCTATGCCATTTTTATTATGACATAGCCTTTTAATTTATATTATTCAGATTTAATTATTATCTCATCATCAACCCCATCAATAGTAACATGTGAACCATAATTAATTTCTCCAGCAATGATTAATCTTGCAAGCTTATTTTCTAAAGTATTTTG
Source organism: Clostridium sp. K04 (assembly GCF_019734375.1). Taxonomy (NCBI): domain Bacteria; kingdom Bacillati; phylum Bacillota; class Clostridia; order Eubacteriales; family Clostridiaceae; genus Clostridium; species Clostridium sp. K04. Next base: position 65,380 of record NZ_JAASHD010000011.1, on the reverse strand, counting down.
AATATATCTCTTAAGTGGTCTTGCTCCATATACTGGATCATAACCTTCAACTGCTAATATATGCTTAGCAGCCGGTGTAATATCTAATGATATATTTCTATCTTTTAACCTGTTGGCAACTTCATTAACAAAGATATCAATAATCTTAGTAATTCCATTTTCAGATAATGGCTTAAACATAATAATATCATCAACTCTGTTTAAGAATTCTGGTTTGAATCTCATTTTCATTTCATTCATTACTTGATCTCTGATTTGTGGTTCAATACCATCCTCATCTTTATTTTCAAGTAAGTAACTGCTTCCTATATTAGAAGTCATAATTATTATTGTATTTTTAAAATCTACAGTCTTACCTTTGTTATCTGTAAGTCTACCATCATCAAGTATTTGTAAGAACATATTAAATACATCTTCATGTGCTTTTTCTATTTCATCAAATAATATTACACTATAAGGTTTTCTTCTAACAGCTTCTGTTAATTGACCACCTTCTTCATATCCAACATATCCTGGAGGCGCTCCAACTAATCTAGATACAGAATGCTTCTCCATATATTCAGACATATCAATTCTTATAATATTTTCTTCTGAATCAAATAGGTTTCTTGCTAAAGTTTTTGCAAGTTCTGTTTTACCAACTCCTGTAGGACCTAAGAAAATAAATGAACCTATTGGTCTATTAATATCTTTAAGACCTGCCCTTGCTCTTAAAATTGATGAAGTAACAGATTTAATAGCTTCTTCTTGCCCTATTACTCTCTTTTCCATTTCAGATTCAAGCCTTAATAATTTTTCTCTTTCTCCTTCAAGTAAATTAGATACTGGAATTCCAGTCCATTTAGATAAAACTTGTGAAACTTCTTCTTCAGTAACCTCTTCTTTTAATAAAGCACCTTCATAGTTTTCTTTTACTTCTACTTCCATTTGATTAATAGCTGCTTCAAGACTTGGAATTTCACCATATTGAATTTCTGCAGCTTTGTTGTAATCATATTGTCTTTGAGCTGCTTCTAAATTACCTCTTGCTTCATCAAGCTTACCTTTTAATTCTTTTAATTTTAGAATAGCACCTTTTTCTCTATCAAACTTAGCTGTCATTTCATCATTTTTAGCCTTTAACTCTGAATATTCCTTTTCTAGTGCTTCTAATTTCTTTTTAGAACCCTCATCTTTTTCTCTTGTTAAAGCTTCTTTCTCAATTTCTAACTGTACTATTCTTCTTCTTATAGCATCAAGTTCTGCTGGTAATGAATCTATTTCAGTTCTTATCATAGCCCCAGCTTCATCAATAAGATCGATTGCCTTATCTGGTAAATATCTATCTTGAATATATCTATCTGAAAGTTTAGCAGCTGCAACTATTGCAGAATCATGAATTCTAATTCCATGATGAATCTCAAATCTTTCCTTTAATCCTCTTAAAATTGAAATTGCATCTTCAACTGATGGTTCATCAACAATAACAGGTTGGAATCTTCTTTCAAGTGCTTTATCTTTTTCAATATATTGTCTATATTCATCAAAAGTTGTAGCACCAATACAATGCAATTCTCCTCTTGCAAGTAAAGGCTTAATTAAATTACCTGCATCCATTGCGCCATCTGTTTTACCTGCTCCAACAATAGTATGAATTTCATCTATAAATAATATAATCTTTCCTTCACTATTTTGGACTTCCTTTAATACAGCCTTTAATCTTTCTTCAAATTCTCCTCTATATTTAGCTCCTGCTATAAGTGAACCCATATCTAATGAGAAAATAATTTTATCTTTTAAACCTTCCGGTACATCTCCTCTTACTATTCTTTCAGCTAATCCTTCTACTATAGCAGTTTTACCTACTCCTGGTTCACCAATTAAAACTGGATTATTTTTAGTTCTTCTTGAAAGAATTCTAATAGTTCTTCTTATTTCTTCATCTCTTCCTATTACAGGATCTAATTTATGCTTTTTAGCAAGCTCTACTAAATTTGTACCATACTTTGCAAGCGCATCATAAGTTCCTTCTGGATCTTGAGTATCAACTTTTTGACTTCCTCTAACTTCCGATAAAACCTTCATGAAATTATCTTTATTTATATTATATTTATTTAAAATTTGTTTAGCAGGTCCGCTTTTATCAACATCCATTATTGCTAATATTAAATGTTCTACACTAATATAAGAATCTCCAAACTTTTTAGCTAACTCATCTGCTTTTACAAGTACTTCATCAACTTGTCTTGTTATATAAACTCCAGAGCTATTTGCTCCTTCTCCCATAACTTTTGGCATTTTATCTAAAGCATTTTTTATATCAACCCTCATCATCTTCACATTAATTCCCATTTTAGTGAAAATATTAGGTATTAATCCGTCATCAGCCTCTACTAATGCAGCAAATAAATGAATTACATCAATTTGTTGATGACTATATTTTACTGCTATTAAATTTGCATCATTTAGTGCTTGTTGTACTCTTAATGTCATTCTTTCAACATTCATTTATAATCACCTCTTATTAGTATTCTTAACTTTAATTTTATTTTAATACAAAAGTCAAAGAAAGTCAAAGTAAATTTGATTATTTTTTTTAATAATTTTTTCTATACTAATTATAACTTATTTTCCTCTAATTATACCTTATTACTATTTCTTTTTTTGTTTTTATTGGAACTTATTGTTATAATAATTACAGAATTAATTTATAAGAAATTTGAGGTGGAACTTTTGAGAAGAGAATATATAAACTATCCTTTTGATTTACCAATAAAAATCTCCTACTTAAATATAAAGAACTATCCAACTCACTGGCATAATTCTATTGAGATTATATATGTTTTGAAGGGTTCATTACATATAAAAATAGATACTGACTCTTTTGTGCTTAACGAAAAGGAAGTGGAAATTATAAATTCAGATGAGTCACATGAAATAAAAAGCGATGATGATAATAAAGTTTTAATTTTTAATATAGATCCGTACTTTTTTGGTAAATATTATAAAGATATAAATAATGTATTTTTTTATACAAATTCTAATGCTAATGAAAATCAAAATGGCGAGGAATACGATGAATTAAAAACACTTCTTTCAGAAACGCTTTGTGAATATGTACAAAAACTTGAAGATTACGATGAGGAAATAGAAGAACTACTAATAAAATTACTTTATCATCTTATTAATAATTTTCATTATCTAACACATGAAAAAGAGGAGCTTAAAGAAAAGACAGAACAATTAGATAGGTATCATAGAATATCTAAATATATATTTAATAACTACAACAATAATATAACCTTACAAGAAATTGCAAAGAAAGAATTTTTAAGTCCACATTATCTTTCTCATGAAATCAAATATGCAACCGGTTATAGCTTTACAGATTTAATTAACTTAACAAGAATAGAAGAATCTATCAAGTTATTATTAGATAGTGATATGAGTATATCAGAAATTTCAGATGAAATAGGATTTTCTCATGTTCGTTATTACAATAAAAATTTTAAATCTTATTATGGGTGTACTCCTCTTCAATATAGAAAGAAAAATGCAACTACTGAAAAGCAATACGAAGCATCTAAACAATATACGGAACTTTCATTAGCCGACGCTTTAGATTCATTATCATATTGTTTAGATAATTATAGCAGATTTAACTTTGAAAATAAGTTGTGGAATATTCACGTAGACATGGATAAAGTTATTAAACCTTTAGAAAAAAACTTTAAAGAGTGTATCAACTTAGGCGAATCATTTGACTTACTTATAGAAGATAATAAAGATATATTAGAAGAAATTCAAGAAGAAATTCATTTTGAATATGGAAGACTTGAAAAAATGTTCCATAGTGATATGGGAGTATTTTTAGACTCAGATTTTTATAACTGGAATAAAGCTAAAGGTGTTTTAGACTTTTTATCAACAATTTCTCTTAAGCCTTTAATTTTACTAGATAACCTTGAATACTCTTTAGAAAAATATAAAAATATACTAAGTAGTTTTATTGATTATTTTAACGAATTAGATATAGTGGATATAAATGAATTTAAATTTCAATTTGATTCCCGCTTATCATCTTCTATAAAAGAAAATCTAAGAGAGTTTATAACTATTAACTATGAACTAGATGTAGCTACTACTGATTTTTCTTCTAGTTCACACTTAAACTCTATATATGATACTGCCTATATGTTACCTTATATTATTCACAATATGCTTTTCAAAGGTAATTCACTAAGTTTTTTAAAGGCATTTGATGTTTTAGAAAAGGAAATCAATATTACTAACGAGGTATTTATTGGTGCTCCTGGGATAGTAAATGATATGGGAATTAGAAAACCCTCTTACTATGCTTATTATCTTTTCAGTAAACTTGGCAATGATATAATTTCTTTAGATGATGGCTATATAGTAACTAAAGCTGACAACTATTATGCAATTTTATTATATTCTCACAATGATGATGTTAACACTTTAGCAAGTTATGAAAATATTTACCAAAAAAGTGGAGTAAAAAAATCATTTGAGAGAAAATATTCACTTAATATAGTTAATATTAAAAGCTCTTCAAGGATAATAACTTATGAAGTTAATGAAACAACAGGCTCTTCTTATAATTACTGGCTTTCTATGGGCTCTCCTGATAGACTTAGTAAGGAAGAAAAAGAAATACTTCATAAAGCTTCCTATCCTAAAATAGAATTTAAATATTCAAAGAAAAGTTCAGTTTTAAATGTTATAACCGAACTAAAAGGATATGGTGCTAAACTAATTGTACTTAAAAATACTAAATAATGTACTAAAAACACCTTTTTTAGGTGTTTTTATGCTTTTAAAGAAAATTTCCTTTTCTTCATTTAACACTTATTGTACAAAATCTAAAGCATTACCGTGAATACAATATTTATTTTTTTGCTATATACTAATAATATAAAGTTTAAAGCAAAGGGGCGTTTTTTTTATGAGGGGACTATTTTTTAATCCATCTTTATTAAATAACACTAAAACAAAGTGGTCATTTTGGATATGGATGTCAAACCTTTTACATCATGACAACTAAATAATTATTATGAGCTCTATAAGTTTAATATATAAATATAAAAATAAGAGGGAGAAAAATATTTTTCTCCCTCTTATTTTTATAACTTTTTCTCTAACTGTATTGCTAAAGTGAAATATTTTATTGAGTCTTTTAACTCATTTAAATTATAATATAACTCAGCCATTTCATTATATCTTATATATCTTTCCTCATTATTAGCAAATCTTAATAAAAAATCTGTTGCTAAATTCATGTACATTTCAGCTTGAATATATTCATGTCTTTTCTGATGCACCATGCCTTTAAAATAATATGCTTTTTCTATTAACTTTTCATCATCTATATTAATAGCTAAATCTAGTGCTTCATCAGTATATTTAAATGCTTCATCAAATTGCCTATTTTTATATAAAGTTGATATAGCTTGTATTAAGAACTCTCCACATCCACGTTTTTCAGCTCTAGGATATATTTTAACAGCCTCTCTTATTTCCTCCATAGCTTTATCTACTTGATAAACCTTAAAATAAATTTCACCATTTTTTTCTTTAAATCTTGCCAATTCAATAGAATCATTCTTTTTATATTGAAGCGCCATATTTAAATATTTTTCCGCTTCAACCTTATATAATAATATATTAACAATAGCAAATTCGTGATAATAATCACCTTTATCTTTATCTGTTTTAAATTTCTCAGTATAATTAATTACTTTCTTTAAGCAATCGTATGATTTTTCTATTAAATTGATATTTTTATAACAAATCCCTTCATAAAAACACGCATAAATATACTTATCATTATAACTTAATTCCTCTTTTTCAAAAACATCCCTTATTCTTGAGTAATAACTTATTGCTTCATGATACTCACCTGTTTTCATAAAGAATCTTGCCATATCATTATAATAAATAATAATCTCTTCATTATCTTTAGAGCCTTGATACAGCTCATAATATTTTGATATTATTAGCTGTATTTTCTCTAACTTATTATTTTGTATATATACTTCAAATAAAATATGTATTAGCTCTAATGCTAAATCATTGTAATTATGCTTACATGAATATTCTAAATTATAGCCAATCATTTTATCTAATTTTTCTAAAGAATAATTATTTGTTTTAATATTTTCTATATTTGATTTAATTTGCTCATATACATCTTGGGTTAAATAATTATAATCAATCTGTAACTTTTCAGCAATATACTTAAGTGACTCTTCATCCGCTTTAATTTTACCATTTTCAATGCAACTCATTTTAGAAATAGAAATTCTATCCCTACACAACTCCTTAAGAGTAATGCCCTTATAAACTCTTGCTCTTTTTATTTTTTCTCCTGTTGATAATATCTCCATAGCTACCCCCAGTTTAGTTATTTAGTATGCCTAAATTTCTAAATATTTTAACACCTTCATCTAGGTATTTAGCTGCTTCATAGTCTTTCTTAATCCCTATGTAGTATCTGCCTAAAAGTATAGCTAACTCCGCTGCCCTTTTCTCTAAGCCATTTACTTTAGCTAAATTAAATGTTTCTAATAATACAAGTTCTGCTTCATCTGCCATTTCTTTAATAGTATATACTCTATACCATAATAAATTTTGTTCTATTATCTGTTCAACATCAGTTCCATCTATTAACGTTTTTATTTCTTCTAATACTTCTTCACATTTATCAATTTCTTTGATTTTTATATATCCTTCACAAATATTTATCAATGTTTCTATTACATTAGTATCGTTATTTCTCATACGTATTTCTTTTGCAACATTATAATGTCTAAATGCTTCTTCTATATTATCAAATTCAAAAAATAACTTTCCTAGATTATTTTCAATTGCTGAAATATTTTTTTCTTCTTCTAATTCTCTATATACTTCTAATGTCTTCTTAGAGTATTTTATTGCATTTACTAAGTCACCTTTTTTATTATATTCTTGAGATAATAATAATAATGCTTTTCCATATTCTTCGCGATGTTGAACTTGTTCAAATTTTTGCTTAGCTAAAAACGTATAATCTATCGCCTTTTTTATGTCATCTATTTTAAAATAACTTTCAGCCATTTCATAATAAATTTCACCTAATAAAGAATCATTTCCAATATTATTATCTAAATATACCTTTTCAGCTTGTTTTAAATAACTTGTTGCCGAATGATATGCTTTTAAACTTAAAGTTATCTTCCCCAAATTTAAAAAAGTATTTATTACCTGTTCAAAATTATTTCTCTTAATAAATATTACATTTGCTGATAAATATAATTGTTGTGCTAATACCAATTCATTCTTTGCTTTACATATGTTCGCTCTTAAAAATAAATTTTTTGCTTTCCTATACTCTAAATCGTACTTTTCAGCATAATACAATGCATTTTCTATGTATTTTTCAGCACTTATATAGTCCTGATTTAAAATATATGTCTCTGCCATTTGTTCATAATATACACATATCTTCTCTGCCTGAGTTTCTTCTGACTCCATCAAATATTCTACTGATGTCTGTAACGCATTTGCTAAATACTCTAATAAATCCATTGAAGGATTTGATCTTCCTGACTCAACTAAACTAATTTGTCCTGGTGTAATTCTGTCTCCTGCTAAGTCCTTAAGTGTCATTTCTAATTCTTTTCTTCGCCTTTTTATCTTTTCACCTAAAGTAAGTATCTCCATAGCTTTTTTCTTCCTTTATCTACATTTATATTAATTACACATTCATTAATAATTATATTATAACATAAAGAAATCCAAAAAAATATATTTTTTGACTTTTAATTTCAATTATATTTAAAATAACTCAAAAAAACTGTTATAGAATTCTATAACAGTTTTAACCTTTTTTTTATTAGTAAATATAATCTAAAATATTATCGTATGCATCTCCTGCAGCACCCATAATTTTTCTACTTGTCTTTTTTATGTTTCTTTGAGTCTTTCTATCTAGCTCTGGTAAAATCATCATTCCCATTGCTACTCCAAAAACAGTTCCTATTGCTAAACTTTTAATTATTTTTCCCAAAAAAAACACCTCTCTTTTTAATTTCTAAAAGTAGTATGTGTATTTTTATTATAAAATAATCATTTTTTAAAGTATTATAGTCCTTAATTTCGTCAAATAAGTACATATTCCTTAACAATGTAGAAATTATATTATCCCTAAAGCTTCTTTAGCTAATTTATCTGCTAAATCATTATATTTATGTCCACTATGACCCTTTATTTTTTTAAATTTCACATTTATTTCTTTCATCTTATTTTGCATATATTCATTGTATTCTGAAGTTATTCTATTATTTCTTTTCCAAGTTCCTAAAGCCCAGGATTCAACACCTTGATAATCATATGCTATTGTTACTTCTTTAAAATTATTTTTAAGTGCGAATTCAACAGCCATTTTTGCTCCAAGAACTTCTCCTGATACATTTCTTAAAGCAATTGCTTCTTTGTCGAAACCCTCACCTTTATCTTCATAAATAATTTTGCCATCCTGTACAGCAACTAACCCATAAGAGAAATTTCCCTTATCAACAGCAAAACTACCATCAACATAAATAAATAGCCCCTTTTCATCTTCTGTAGCTTCAGCATCATCTTTAAATCCTAACTTCCCATTAGAATTTATAGAAATAAAATTCACCGCTTCTTGTTCCGTTGGAAAACTTTTATATATTGCTCCCTTAAAGCCTATTACTTCTTTTTTACATTCATCCCATGAAGTAAAAATTTTAGGTGCTCCTGACTTACCTCTGTAAACAGCATAATACTTCAAGTTCAATCATCCTTTCTTATTTATTCATATTATATTTTCTATAATTATCAATTTTTATATTTTAATTTAAAAATTAAATATTTTATTTATACTGATAAAACCTCTTCCATAACCCTATAAATACTATCAATATTTTTTGCTCCTGTAAAATTAGTTGCATAATCAATAACGTTTTTCAACACTATTAATATATCATTTTTACCTTGCCAATTTTCTAATACTACATTTAATGGAACATCTGTCATTATAACATTTAATGCAAAAACGCCTATTGCAATATCATCTATTTTCCCTATAAAAGGCACCTTATCTGGAATAATGTCACATGGCACTGCAATGTATGCTACAGCTGCTGATATAACTAACTTTGTTTTCATGCTTACTCTTTTATCTTTAAGTAATCTATATATTAACGCTGCAATATCTGGTAATACAAAGATATAGTCACTATATTTCTTTGCATTATTTGGCAACTTATCTTTTATCTTCTCTCTTCCTTTAGTATACGAATCTTCTGTTTTACTTATATCTTCTTCATTAAACTCTGGTACTTTTTCCTTTTCAAAGTTTAACAATTCGATTTCTTTCTTTAATTCTCCTCCTAAAGAGAATTTAGCATTTCTAAGTTCAACATTAAAAACTCCATAAGCACAATAAATACTATATATATCAAAATCTACATATGGTATATCTTTCAATAAATATTTATATTGAATAATAACCTTTCCTTTATCATAATTAATTCCTACATCACTTAGCGATTTTAATGCAAATTTTAATATTGTCTTTCTTATAAATGAAGGTATTCCTATATTTAATATTTTAAATCCAGTTAACTCCCCATTAATCAATCCATTTTCCATAGAATTCAGCTTAACTTTCACTTCAAAGTTTATTGTTAATCCTTTCGTAAAAGATCCTGAAATTCTTATGTCCTCTTTTACATCAATATTACTAATTTTAATTTCTTTAATCGCTACAAAATCATTATATATACTTATTAAATCTTCTCCTGTTAATCCTACATTTATACTTGAAACATTCATAGCTTGTCTCCCTTCTAACTAAACCTTTTAAACTTGTGCTATTATCTACATAATATTTTTCTATATTTATACATAATATACAGTATACTTTATTTGTTGGTATTTTTAAAGCATGTCTTCATATTCTTGCTATTTGAAATACCATTTAAACATTTATAAAAAACTATAAAAGGGACTTACAAAATTAATTGTAAATCCCTCTTCTCTATTTAAGCCCCTTATAATAACTAATTCCCCAAGTAATTATTATATTTTTTTATTTATTGCTTTTATATGATTAAAATACTGGAACAACTGCCCCCTTATATTTTTCTTCTATGAATTCTCTAACTTCATCAGAAGTTAAAGCTTCTGTTAAATCTTTTATCTTTTGACTATTTTCATTACCTTCTTTAACTGCTAAAACATTTCTTCTTTCTTTTAAGCTTTCAACATTCTTATCTTCGGCATAAAATGCATCATTATTAACATCAAGACCAGCTTCTAAAGCATAGTTACCATTAATTACAGCTATATCAACATCTTCTAATACTCTTGGTAAAGTTGCTGCTTCTAACTCTTTAAACTCTAAATTTTTAGGATTTGAAGTAATATCTGCTGTAGTAATTAATTCACCATCATTAACCTCAATTAATCCTGCTGCAGCTAAAACTCTTAATGCTCTTGCTTCATTTGATGGATCATCTGGTACTGCTACCACTGCTCCTTCCTCAACTTCATCTACTGTCTTATATTTCTTTGAGAAAGCACCCATTGGTTCTAAATGAATTTCCGCTGTATAAGTTAAATGAGTTCCATTATCTGCATTAAATGAATTTAAGTAAGCTATATGTTGGAAATAGTTTGCATCTATTTCTCCTGATTCCAATGCTGTATTTGGTAATACATAATCAGTAAATTCAACTATTTCTACTGTATATCCTTTTGCTTCTAAAAGTGGTTTTGCAACTTCCATAATTTCTTCATGTGGAACTGGTGAAACCCCTACCTTAATTACTTTATCATCCCCATTTGAAGAACTATCATTAGATGATCCTTCGCTATTTCCACACCCAATTAATCCAATTGATACTATTCCTGCTATTATTGCTGTTAAAATACTTCTTTTTTTCATTTTGAATTCCCCCTAAATTTATTATAAATATACTAATTAACTTAATTTTTTATATAAATAGTTTCCTAAACTTTGAAGTCCTTGAACCATTATTATTAAAATAATAACTGTAACAATCATTACATCTGTTTGATATCTTTGATATCCATAACTTATTGCTACCTTTCCTAATCCTCCTGCTCCAACACTACCTGCCATTGCAGAATATCCTATTATATTAATTATAGTTAATGTTAAACCTGAAATTATTGCTGGCACTGCTTCTTTAAGCATTACCTTAAAAATTATTTGAAGATTTGAAGCTCCAAATGATTTAGCTGCCTCAATTACTCCTGGATCAACTTCTTTAAGCGCTGATTCTATTATTCTTGCAACAAATGGCGCTGCCGCTATTGTTAACGGTACTATTGCTGCCGTTTCACCAATTGGTGTACCAACAATAGCTCTTGTTAATGGAATAATAAAAACTATTAAGATTATAAATGGAAAACTTCTAAGTACATTTATTATTACATCTAAAGACTTGTATATAAAAATATTGGGTCTTAATCCAGTTGGAGATGTAACAGTTACTATTATCCCTAGTATAAAGCCTAAAACACTTGCAAATAATGTTGAGAAAAATACCATATAAATAGTTTGTCCAAGTGCTTCAATTATAATATTTATCATTTTACTATCCATTTTATAACACCTCCAATATAATATCTTTAGCTGATAGATATTTCATTACTTCTTCCCTATCCTTTTCATTTATGTTTATAGTTAAAGTTCCTAAAACTTTATCTCTAAATTTCTCTAGCTTTCCTCCTACAATAGAAAAATCAATATTAAGTTCTCTTGCCATTTTTGTTATAAGTGCATTTTCTGATGAATCACTTGGGAAGAACAATTTAATATTAACTCCTTCTCTTGGTAAAGTATCATCATCTAACTCTCCTAAAAATTTCTTCAATGATACTTCTGGCCTTAGGAATACTTCTTCAGCTTTTCCCTCTGCAACAAGTACTCCTCCTTGAAGTAACGCAACTTTTTGGCATATTTGCTTAACAACTTCCATTTGGTGTGTAACTACTACTATAGTAATTCCTAATTTTTTATTTATATCTTCTAATAATGAAAGTATATCCTTTGTTGTTTTTGGATCTAATGCTGAAGTAGCTTCATCGCATAAAAGAATTTTTGGCTCTAACGCTAAAGCTCTTGCTATTGCAACCCTTTGCTTTTGTCCACCACTTAATTCCGCCGGCTTGCTTTTAGCCTTTTCAGAAAGTCCTACTATCTCAAGAAGTTCATTTACTCTTTTATTTATAAATGCTTTATCATATCCCCATACTTCTAATGGTAATGCCACATTTTGAAACACATTTTTTCTACTTAAAAGATTAAAGCCTTGGAATATCATTCCTAACTCTTTTCTTAATTCTCTTTTACCCTTTTCACTTAAAAGTTTTACCTCTTTGTCCATAACTTTAATTGAACCTTCGTTATAATCCTCTAAGGCATTTATACATCTTAAAAGAGTTGATTTTCCTGCTCCACTATGTCCTATAAGCCCATAAATTTCACCTTGATTTATATTTAAAGAAATATCTTTTAATACCTCTGTTTTTCCAAAACTTTTCTTCACATTTTGCATTTTAATCATAGTTGTCCACCTCCATATTACTAAACATCTAATTTTAGATAATAAAAAATGCGCTAGAGAATAAACTCAAGCGCGTATAAAAATCACTACTAATTTACTCTCTCATCACTCAGTTATAAAACTGCAGGAATTAGCACCAACGTCAATAGTTTTTAGTTTATAATTAATAGTTATTTATGAAATTTTACTAAATTTCTAAAAAATAAAAACATTTTTGTTTTTATTTCAACTATTAACTGTTAAGTTTTAACTATTAACAGGTTGCCGGGTTTCACAGGGCCAGTCCCTCCACCACTCTGGATAAGATTCAAATATTTAATTGTTTTGCTTTGTTGATATTAATATACATTAGTTTGTCTATTTTGTCAATAATTCCTTTAGAAATTTTTTCATAGATTCATGGAATAAATTAGAACTCTGTAATATCACCTTCTATTTTAATTAATTCAGCATCAGTATTGTCCTCCACGAAATCAAGTATTTTTTCTTGTAATGCGCTCAACACATCCTTTGAAGTTGCTACTGCACAAATACCGATTCCTATTTGTTGATGAATATCTTGATATTGTACTTCTGATACAGAAACATTAAATTTATTAGATAACCTCTTAGTCAAACTTAAAACTACCATTCTTTTTTCTTTTAATGAATGAACCCATTCAGCTCTTAATTCTAACTTCATTAATAATATCTTCATATTCCAATCCTCCAATTTAAACTTAATTACACAACTACTAATTACAAAACTAAAATTATAAAATAAATATTTAACTTTAAGCTAAGAATTAAAGTATACACAATAATATATTAACCACTTATCAACCATATATTATTATAGTATACCAAAAAGGCAATGAATTCTCCTATTATCCATTGCCTTTTAATAAAATTTTACTATTATTTTATCTTATAATACTAATTTATTTTTTAATTAATTCTATTGAATTTCCTTTAACGTTATCCTTCATTATTCATCCAATTTCTAATTCTAACTTATCCATACTTGTATCATTTAATTTGAAGTATGATTTTACATAAAAATCCAACAATTCAATTTTATATACCACCTAAGCTTTCAATTAAATTTATAAATTCACCTTCATCTTTTTTATCTAGAAATATATCTATCAAAGTCTTAGTAGGCATTTTAATATATCCCTTTTTTCCATTAATAAAAATATCTGTTAGTTTTTCTCTAAAAGCATTTTCATCATAATTTAACTCATTTATTAATTCATTTATTTCACATTCAGCTAATGCCTCTATCAGTTTTTCTCTTATTGCTTCATTAAAACTTTCTACAAGTTCTCTTTCCTCTTCACTTAATTCTGATGTATCATTATTTAATAAGCTAAAAATGTTCATACTCTCTTCACTCCATTATTTTATTTAATTATATTTTAATTCCCCATTAAGTAAGCAATTTTTATCTTATGTCTAAATTCATCTCTTTTACATAAATTGCTCTTTTAGATATGGCTCCATGCACTACCGTTATTTTTTGTCCACTACTAATATATGGATAATCTCTAACATAAAGAATATACTCTCTTTTCTTTTCGTAATCAGTTATATAAATTGCATAATAAATTCTAGAGCTTTTGCTTTCAGATTTTTCAACTATATCTGTACATATACCACAAATAGATGTTTGTACAGGAATTATTAATTCCAATATAAAAGCTATAGGTCTAATTATAAGAAGTAAAAATATTATTCCATCAACAGATCTATTTGAAAATATAGAAGCAACTATAATTATACTAATGATATCAAAAAGTTTAATTGCTGATAATCTTTCTGAAAACTTTACTTTTTCATAAGGATTAATCCATATTTTCCATCTCCACCATACGCTACTTTCTTGTTTTTTTAATACATGTTCACATTCTCCCTTTACATATCTAAGCCTTTCAGCATACATATTTCTTGTTGTTAAATATATAGCTAATAAATATACCTCTATATTAAATGCTGCCATCATTACTATTTTATCCCTAACAGCGATAAGAACGATTATCAAATAGATAATATTTAAATAATTCATATAACTTAATTTTTTATTTATAAAATCAGATACTTCTTCAGTAGCTTCTACCTTAATATTAGTCAAAATTAAAAATCCTACAAATAATAATAAAAATGTTCCTATATTAATGAAGTCAGTTTCATTAATTACGTTTAACCAATTATAATTTAACCCAGCTTTTTTTAAATAAAAAATTACTACAGCAAATAAATTTAAAAATATTAAAACTATTGGTACTAATCTTACCTCTCTCAAATTTCTATATCCTGACATACTCATCCCCCGTTACTCTAACTAACTTAATCATCTTCAACACAATATTTTCCATTATGTACATTTAATAATTTTTAACCTTAGATAAAGTAACCCAAGCTAAACTACTATCAAAATCTGAATATATAAATTCAGCTTTTATACCATTTATATTATCATAATAAATATATTCTTTTAACTGCTGTTCCCTATCTTTCCACTTTTCTTTATAATTATATCCAAGTATCTCTGACACTTCATATATATAGCTTAAATTTCTTTTATTATTTATAGATATAACTATCCTCTTCTCATCAAATCTTCCAAATAAATACTTAACTTTATTATCTTCTGAATCAATTATAAGTTCTTCAAATTTACACATATAGTCACCAGAATATCTATTACTTTCTGTATATTTTTTCAAATTAATATTTTGTATAGAACTTCCTATATTTAAATTATCAATAAAAACATTGTTTAATTCTGTACTTTTAAAACTTGTATTATCACTACAACCAGTAATAATTATTCCATAAATAATACTACTTAAAACTATTATTATAGTATTTCTAATTAAATCACCTGATTTGCTACCCATTATTTTCCCCCCATTAAAACCATCAAAATATATCTTCTACTATATTAACCATATTTTTTTAAATAAAAGAGGCTACACTTGCAGCCTCTAAATTATTAAACATTCATTTTACTCTTAATTATTTTTTCTTGAATTTCATCTTTATGACTTTTTGTTTGTCTTGATATATTAAGTAATACTCCTACTGCAGCTAAGTTAAATACAAGTGATGTACCACCATAACTTACAAAAGGTAAAGGCACCCCTGTAACTGGCATACTTCCTGTAACAACTGCTATATTAATTATTACCTGTACTGCTATTACTGAAATAATACCTGCTGCCAATAGCTTTCCATACTTGTCTTTAGCCTTCATAGCAACATCAATACCTGCAATAATCAATACAGCAAAAATTGCCATAATTATAATACATCCAACTAACCCCAACTCTTCTGCTATTATTGCAAATATAAAGTCATTATGTGGTTCTGGCATATATAATGCCTTTTGTTTAGAATTGCCAAGTCCAACTCCAAACAATCCACCTGATCCTATTGCATAAAGTGAATGAACTAATTGATACCCTTCATCATTAGCATATTTCCATGGGTTTGTAAAACTCATAAATCTTTCTCTTCTATAATCAGAACTAAAAATTCCCATGGCACCTAAAACTCCACCAGCTCCCATTAATGCAATTGTTTCTTTTCCATTCATTCCTGATACAAAAACCATAATAAATGCTACAAACATTATTATAGCTGCAATACTTAAATTATTCTCCATAAAAACTAATATAGAAAATACACCTGCGGCTCCTAAGTATATTAATGGAACTATCCAATTCTTTTTTACCTGTCCATACTTTTCAATCATCATTGCTAAGAAAAATACAATTATATATTTTGCAAGCTCCGATGGTTGGAAAGATATACCTGCTATATTAAGCCAACGTGTTGCACCATTAATATTTTCTCCAAACAATAATACTGCAACTAATGCCACAATCGTTATCCCATATCCGAGTACAGTGAACTTTTTCCACACATGATAATCAACCAACATCATTACTATCATTGCAACAATCCCAATAGGAGCCCATGTCAATTCTTTACCTAAGAAATAAAAAACATCTTTATGTTTATATAAGGCATCATAATAACTTGCTGAAAAAACCATAATTATTCCAATAGCAACTAAAGCCATAACAGAGCAAAGTATATATAAATTCACAGCTTTATATCTTCGCTTACGTTTTACACGTCTTTTTTTCTTCACATTTCCCTTTTTTATATTTTTTCCATTACTTTTCATATTACCTTCCTCAGAATATACTTATTAATATTCAAATTCTTTCTTAAGCGTTATAGTAACTTTTGTTCCTTTAACTACTTTATTACCTGCTGTAACACTTTGTGAATAAACATTTCCTTCTCCCTCAAATTCATAAACCAACCCTAAATTATTTAAGATAGAAGTTGCGAATTCTTCTGTATTTCCTTTTAAATCTGGCATTATTACTTGTTTTTCAACTTGACCACTATCTTTTGCTGTTATTGTAATAGTAGTTCCTTCTTTAACTGTAGCTCCTGGATAAGTATCCATAGAAACTATAGTCTTTCCATTTCCTTTTACTTCAGCTTCTAAATTATTTGCTTTTAATATTTCTTTTGCTTCTTCTATAGATTTTCCTCTTACATCAGGAATAATTACATTCTTATAAATTGAAAATCTTTCTTTAGCAAGTGGCGAATCCATATACTTAAATACTTCTTCAAATAATTCTTTCATTAATGGTGCTGCAACTTCACCACCATAATAAGCTCCATTACTTGGTTCATCTACTGCAATAAATACCGTTATTTGTGGATTTTCTACTGGAGCCAATGCTATCATTGATGAAATATACTTATCCTTTGAATAAGTTCCCGTTTC
This sequence comes from Clostridium sp. K04, assembly GCF_019734375.1. Classification (NCBI taxonomy): domain Bacteria; kingdom Bacillati; phylum Bacillota; class Clostridia; order Eubacteriales; family Clostridiaceae; genus Clostridium; species Clostridium sp. K04. The sequence continues at coordinate 47,977 of NZ_JAASHD010000011.1, read as the reverse complement.
AGGGTCAACCTTTTGAGCTGTACCAGTTTTTCCACCAACATTATATCCTTGAACAAAAGATCCATCTGGACCATCTTTAGTTACAGTTCTTTCCAAATAACTTCTTAATAAAGCTGTACTTTCATCTGATAATACATCTGTCTTTATAGCTGCCTTTATTTCCTCATCTATAATTCTATTTCCACTTTCATCTTCATGTGAAATTTCTTTAACTATATGAGGTTGTATTAAATCACCACCATTTGCAATTGCATTAAATGCCGTCATAAGTTGTAATGATGTCACTGTATTAGTTTGTCCAAACGAAATTGTTGCTAAATCAATAGCTGATACAGTATCACTTGATTTAACTATACCAGATGCTTCCCCTGGCAAATCTATTCCTGTTGTTTTTCCAAATCCTAATTTATAAATATATTTATTTAATTTTTCTATTCCAAGTCTTTGTCCAATTTCCATCATACCAACATTACATGAGTTTTTTAATACTTCAGCTAAAGTTTGAGTTCCATGACCTTCACGCTTCCAACAATGAACAGTTGTATTTCCAAACTTAACTGATCCATTACAAACAAATATATCATCATCACTTACTAAACCTTCTTCTAATGCTGCTACCATTGTAACTGTCTTAAAAGTAGATCCTGGTTCAAAAGTATCACTTACCAGCCAATTTCTCCACATATTTTGAATTTGATCATTTTCAGTTTCACCCTCAAAAGATTCATATCCTTCATAAGGCGTATTAGGATCATAGTCAGGTTTATTTACCATCGCAAGAATTTCTCCATTATTAGGATCCATTATTAAAACATGAACTCCCTTTGCATTATGCTCTTCTAAACCTTTTTGTGCTATTTTTTCAGCAACATATTGTAAGTTTTCATCTATAGTTAATATAATATCATTTCCATCTACAGGAGGTGTAAATTTATATGTTTCAAATGGTAATCTATTTCCCCAACTATCATAGGCTCCGATTTTCATTCCTGAAATACCAGCTAAATATTCATCATATTGTAATTCTATTCCCGTTAATCCAACCCCTTCAGAATTAATTCCACCTAAAGCTGTTGATAAGAAATTTCCATTTGGATAATATCTTTTAACATCTCTTGACACAATTAATCCATATATACCTAAATCATCTGCACTATCTGCAACATCCTTTGTTATTCCTCTTGCAAGTCTTGCGTATGTTGCATCACTGCCATCACTATTTTTTTTATTTAATGCTTCCAAAATTTCATCATAACTTACTTCTGTTACCACAGAGGCTATTTGAGTTGCAATTTCCTCTTTAGTTACATCTTTATTTTTTATATGAGTTCTAATGGCATCCAAATCAAAATCAAGTCTATAAACATTAGCAGAAGATACTAATACTGATTCATTTCTATCTAAAATATCACCTCTAGTTGCAGTCACGCTGATTTCTCTTTGCCACTCTGAATTTGCCTTAGCTTCTAACGCTCTACCACTTACTAACATTAACCATCCTAATCTAATAACTAAAAAACCTAACAAGCAAAATACAATAGAATAAACTAAATTCAATCTCTGCTTATAGCCTAATGATTTTTTATCTTTTTTCTTCTTTTTCTTTTTGTTTACCATTCCTCTATCTCCCATCATAGATTTAACATATATTCCATTTATGTTACATAACTATTATTCTACTACATTTTGCTTTATATCAAAAGATACTAATATTAATATTCTATTTTTTCCGCGAAAATTTTATATAAAATTCATAATAAAAACCTCTGTAAACACTTTTACAGAGGTCTTTCTTCCAAAATATACATTTTATTTGCTATTATATTTTTCTTTGTCAATTTTATTAAAACTTTTCCCAACAGCAACTGCTGTAACCATTGTTCCATTAACATTTAGCATAGTACGTCCCATATCTAATATAGGGTCAATTGCTATTATTCCTCCTGCTAATGGGAAATATGCTCCCATTCCCATTCCTGAAATTGCTACTGAAACAGCCATTGTTGCACTTCCTGGTAGTCCAGCAATACCTAAAGATCCAATTACAATTATAACTATAAGCATTCCATAGAAGCTAATATCCATTTTAGTTCCTGACATATTAGCTAATGTAACTGCCATTAATGCAGGATAAATAGCTGCACATCCATTCATCCCCATATTAGAACCTAAACTTCCAACAAATGAAGAAATTCCATTATCAACACCAATTTTATCAGTTAGTGTTTCAATAGTAACTGGTAAAGTACCAAGACTAGAACGTGAAGTAAAAGCTAAAATCAAAGGTTCCATTGCCTTTTTTACATAAGTAATAGGATTTAAACCTAACATAGCTATAATTATTAAATGAATTATAAATACTATAATAATACTTAAGTAAAGTGCAACTATAAACCAAACAACTTCTTTTATTGCTGCTAGTCCTCTTCCTGCTATTGTATTCGCAAGCAATGCAACTACAGCATATGGCATAAATTTAATAACAGTCATAGCAAGACTAGTAATAATCTTATATGAAGCATTAACTAAATCAGTTACAGGCTTAATAACATCACTGTACTTTTTATTTAATATCTTCATTGAGTTACCAATAAATGCTGCAAATATTACAACAGCAACTACATTACCTTCAGCCATTGCCGCAACAGGATTAGATGGAAGTAATCCTCTTAATGTATCAACAACTGGAGTTATTTCTCTTATTTCACTTGTACTTTGAACTACATTTGAAGAAACCCCAAGTTTAAATAAATTTCCTACTATAATACCTACTATGGCTGCAATTGCAGTAGTACCTAGTAATGTAAAAATTGATCTTGTTGTTAATTTTCCTAGATTCTCACCAGCCTTCATATTTATAATAACTCTGATAATAGATACAAATATTAAAGGAACTACAAGCATCTTTAATAAATCCATAAATCCATAACCAATAAGTCCATACCACTTGTTTACTTCATTAATCCATTGAACTTCGCTTGGATCACTTGGCAGTCCTGCTACTAATTGTATTATTACTCCTAAAATTAATCCTGCGATAGTAGAAACTATCATTCTAGTTGAAAATTTAACTTTCTTTTTAGCCATAAGGTTTACACCAAATAATATAGCTACTAGTACAGCAATAAATGCTATGGTTTTAAAATTTGTTATCATTATAAAATCTGATAAAAAAGTATTATTCATTTTGCCCTCCTATATGTCTATAAATACCATTTATATATTACATCAAAATTATATATTATACTAGTTTAAATTATATATAATATACAATTTCTACTTTCTCTTTTTTATATTTATTAACAATTTCCTCTAATGTTATTGATTCAAAATAATCATTTATTTTTTTATTTATTTCACTCCAAATTTCTCTATTTACAAATCCCTCCATTTCATTTGCTTCATACTCCTTTACATCTATTAAAAGTAAATCACCCTCTAAGACTTTTAAAATTTCTCCTATTGTAATTTCATTTGGGTGTTTAGTTAAAGTATATCCACCTTGAGCCCCTTTTTTCCCAATTATTAATCCTGACTTTCTAAGTAATGAAAATATTTGCTCTAAATATCTCTCTGATATATTTTGACGTTCTGATATAGCTTTCAAAGTTACAGAACCATATTCTGAATTAATTACCAAGTCAATCAATGCAATTATTCCATATCTTGATTTAGTTGAAATCTTCATAAACTCACCTTCTTTATAGCATTTTAGATATTACCCACTATTCCTATCGGTAATATGTTAATGCTATCTCTTTTTTTATAAAATGTCAATATATTTATATTGTTAGCAATAAAAGTAAAAAATATAGAGTAGTTAGTTTATTATTACTAACTACCCTATATTGATTTTAATTAATCTAGTTTATTTTCTTATTGATCATCTATTTTATTAATTCTAATAACTCATTAGGATTTTGAATAATATGATTTGCACCAGCATTTATTAATTCATCTTCTCCTCTAAAGCCCCATGCCACACCTATTGATTTAACATTAGCATTTTTTGCAGTAAGCATATCAACATCAGAATCCCCAACATATACGCATTCTTCTTTACTAACTTTTAAATAGTCAATAACTTCATATACAGTTCTTGGATCTGGTTTAACCGCATGATTAGGTCTCTGTCCATAAGTAATTTCAAATTTATCATCAAAATACTTTTTAACTACTTCGCCTGCAAACTCATCTGGCTTATTTGATACAACAGCAAGCCTTATGTTATTTTTCTTTAATTCATCAATCATACCACTAATGCCATCATATGGTTTTGTAGTATCTAACATATGCTCTCCATAATACTCATCAAAAAAGGCTAAAACCTTATTGATTATATCTTTATTTTCTCTATCAGCTTCTGGCAATATACGTTGAATTAAAACATATCTTCCACTTCCAACAAATCTCACATAATCTTTTACTGCATGTTCCTTATATCCACAACTTCTTAATGCATAATTACATGCATTAGCTAAATCCTCTAATGTATCTAACAACGTTCCATCTAAATCAAAAATTACAGCTTTAATCATTTTATTTCTCCTTATTGCCCTTGAATTTTATATTAACTTTTGATTTTTTATATCAAACAGTATTAATCTCATTATATCATAGTTTTTCTTATGCCTTATTAGTAAATACTTTTTTATTCAATACTCATATAACATTATATTTTTTTTACAGAATACCTAATTTTAATATTTCATTATCTTTTATTAATATTTCTAGTTATTTAGCCATTGAACAACAACTTAAATCTACAACTTCTTAGTACTAATATTCTTTTCTATATAGAGTAATGTTATATCAAAATGTTGTTAACAACATTTTGATATAACATTACTCTATACGCTTAAGTATCTAACATTATACACTCCTTCACTAAATACTATCTTAATTTAATTCTATATGTAAAAGTATTACAAACACTAAATATTTTTCAATTTTAAACATGAAAAATAAACTATTCTCTAAATAGAAAATAGTGTCCCAATAAAAAGCTATAAATTTCACATCACATTCTTAAATAAATTATTATAATAAGTAGAAATCTATCTTTTTTTATTTTATCTAATAACTCATATTTCTATAGTCCTTTTCTTTATATTTCCCCATGATATATATGTGCTAATTTTAGCTTTTACATTAATTTGAGAATATACTTTTTTCATTGAAAATATATTCTTTCTTTCATATTCTGTATTATTTTTATATTCAAAAGCTCTCCAACTTAAATAATGATCCAGATACTTACTTGCAACTCCATTAAATTTAATAAGCCATTTCTTCACTTTATTTGAATATGCCAAATCTATTTTTAACTCATTAATATCTTCTCTTAACTTTACATTCCTAATTTCATTTAAAGCATTAGCAAACATCTTTAATCTACTATCTTGGAATCCAACTACATAAGCTTTAGCATCTATTCTAGGTATAATATTATCTCTAATTTCGTAAAATCCTAAAAACTTTCTACCAGCAATTATTGAACTTATATCCATATAATCATTTAATGCATTAACAACTATAATCTTATCTCTTTCTTCCCCATGATATCCTCTATCACCTTTAAAATTTTCATATAAAACCAATTTAGTTAATTCAACATAAGATCCTATTTTTTTGATATAACTTTTTTCACATAAATCTGCTAAAAATCTATGTCTCCAAAAAAATGCCGTTACTAACGTAATTCCCATTTTAGCAGCACATTCTCTTAATGATAACCCTTTAATAAAAAGTTCAAAATATTGTTCCCAATTTTCTTTAAACTTTTTAGAATATCTAAAAGGATTACTTTTCTCATCAATAAATGTTTTACAACAATCTTCATTCTTGCATTTATATCTTTGAATTCCATTATAAAATCCAAATTTAATCACTTTTTCACTATGACATTTAGGGCATTCAATTTTACCTTTTTCTTTATCTTCTTTAGTTATATTAAAATTATTATTGCATTTTTTAAAATTTTCATCATCTTTTATGCTATTGACCAATGTCCTATACATATTAATCACAATACATCACCAATTGTGATTATTAACTTATATATATAATTTTAAACATTAATTAATAAAATTCATTAATTTCTTATTTAATGTATTCTATATTTTTTACATTAAAATATTTTAAAAGCTAATGCTTTTATATTTACATAAAAACATTAGCTCCTTATTACATTAATATATTAATTTTAATTTGAACTATCTTGCATTAATTTATATATTAAATCTTTTTATTGAATTAGAAAATATATTCACTCGCCTTAATAATTAAAATTGATTAAACATTATCAATACTTTTTCTTTCACCTTTAAAATTATTAATCTTATTTCTTCTAATTTTTAATTGTTCATTTAATTCTTCTAAGGTTATTTCCTTATCTGCCATAAGTACAAGTACATGGTATGCTAAATCACAAATTTCATTTACTATCTCATTTTTATCTTCACCTTTAGCAGCAATTATTACTTCAGTGCATTCTTCTCCAACTTTTTTCAATATCTTATCTGTACCCTTATCAAATAAATATTTAGTATATGACCCATCTTCTCCATTTTCTTTTCTATCTTTAATAATTTCAAATATATCTTCTAATACCATATTTAACACACCCTCCTAAAGAAACAACTCTTTTTACCTGTATGACAAGCTGCTCCATTTTGAATTACCTTAATTAATAAAGTATCATTGTCACAGTCTGTCCAAATTTCTTTAACTTCTTGAAAATGCCCCGAGGTTACCCCTTTATTCCATAGTTCATTTCTACTTCTACTATAAAACCATGTTTTTTTACTTTCTAAAGTAAGTTTTAAACTTTCTTCAGACATATAAGCAACCATTAATACTTCATTACTTTCATAATCTTGAATAACAGTAGGTATTAATCCATTTCCTTTTTCAAAATCTAAAGCTATTTTCTCCATTTCACACCTCCCATTAATTACTTCTCTTCATATTAATAAATCACATAACTACATTCTCACATTAACGTTTCTTTGTTTTAAATAATCTTTTACTTCTCTAATACTTAATTCACCATAATGGAATAATGAAGCAGCCAATGCAGCATCTGCCATCCCATCTTTAAATACCTCTTCAAAATCTTTTAATGCTCCACATCCACCAGAAGCAATTACTGGAACATTAGTAAGTTCACTTACCTTTCTAGTAAGCTCTAAATCAAAGCCTTTCTTAGTTCCATCTGTATCCATTGAAGTTAATAGTATTTCACCTATTCCTAATTTAGTTGCTTCTTCTATCCATTTAAGTGCGTCTATCCCTGTATCAATTCTTCCACCATTCACAAAAACATTCCAACCACTATTATCATCTCTTTTTTTTGCATCCACAGCTAAAACAATACATTGATTTCCAAAATAATAAGCACCTTCTTTTATTAATTCCTTATTTCTTACAGCAGCTGAGTTTAAACTCACTTTGTCGGCTCCAGCTCTTAGTATTCTCTTTATATCATCAATATTTCTTAATCCTCCACCTACAGTAAAAGGAATAAAAATCTTTTCTGATACTCTTTCAACTACTTTTTCCATTATCCCTCTACCTTCATGCGTGGCAGTAATATCTAAAAAAACAAGTTCATCAGCACCTTGCTTATAGTAATATTCCCCAAGCTCAACAGGATCTCCAACTTCCTTTATTCCTACAAAGTTTATACCCTTAACAACTTTTCCTGCCCTTACATCTAGACAAGGAATTATTCTTTTTGTATGCATACTTTCACCTTCAATCTTTTTAGGAATTTATTTTACATAAATCAATAGCTTCTTTTAAATTTATGTATCCTGAATAAATTGCTTTCCCAACAATTACACCATATATATTTAATTTTTTAAGTTCTTTAATATCATCACTTCCAGCCACTCCTCCTGAAGCTGTTAAATTGATTTTTACATTTTCACTTAACTTTTTAAGCATATCTATATTGGTACCCTTTAAAGTTCCATCCTTACTAATATCAGTTAAAATAATATTTTTAACTCCTAAGTCTTCCATCTTTTTAGAAAAACTAATATAATGAATCCTACTCTCTTGAAGCCAACCTCTTCCACATAAATATTCATTCTTACAATCTACTCCAACTGCAATTTTTTCTCCAAATTCATTTACAACAGTTTTAACAAATTCAGAATCTTCCATTGCAACTGTACCTAAAATAACCCTACTTACTCCATTATCTATTAAATACTTAATATCTTCATAAGTTCTAATTCCCCCACCAACTTCAACAGGCACATTTATCTCTTTAGCAACTTTAATAATTATTTCCTTATTGACTAATTTTCCAACTTTTGCTCCATCTAAATCTACTAAATGAATATATTCTGCTCCTGTTTCTTCAAAACTCTTAGCTATTTCTAATATATCTTTACCTACTATTTCCTTCTTATCATAGTCACCTTGATAAAGTCTCACAGGTTTACCATCTATAATATCTATAGCTGGAATTATAATCATACAATCAACTCCCCAAAATTCTTAAGTATTCTTAATCCAACTTCCCCACTTTTTTCTGGATGAAATTGTGCCCCATATATATTTCTCTTATTCACCATTCCTGGTATGTTAATTCCACCATACTCTGAATATGCAATTAAATTATCCTCTGACATATTTGTTGACATGAAGCTATGAACATAATAAACAAAACTCTCCTCGTTAAGTCCGTTAAATATTTTACTTTTTTTGTTTATTTCTAATCTATTCCAGCCTATATGAGGTATTTTTACTTCTTCATTTGGTTCTATTAGCTTAACCTCTCCTTCTATAAAACCAAGACCTTTTCTAGGCTGCCCTTCATATCCTTCTTCAAAAAGCATTTGCATTCCTAAACAAATGCCTAGTAATGGACATCCCTCATTAACCTTTTTATTTATTATAGGAATTAAGTTCATTTTCTCTAAATTATCCATTGCATCTTTAAAAGCTCCAACCCCAGGTAATATTAATTTATCCGATTTTTCTATATCTTTTATTTCCCCGGAAATACGACAATTAAAACCAATCTTAACTAAAGCATTATATACACTTTTTAAGTTGCCCATTCCATAATCAATAATTGTAATCATATATCCTCCCACAATTCTTTAATTTTTTTAAAGAACACCTTTAGAAGAAGGTATGCTATTACCTTCAATAGTAATAGCTTCTTTTAATGCTCTTCCAAAAGCTTTGAATATCCCTTCGATTTTATGATGATCATTTTCACCATATAAAACCCTTATATGCAATGTAATTCCTGCATTAAAGGCAACAGCTCTAAAAAATTCTTTAACCATTTCTGTAGAAAAATCACCTATATTTTCTCTTTTAAAGTCCCCTTCAAAATGCAAATAACTTCTTCCACTAATATCTACTGATACCATTACTAATGCTTCATCCATTGGAAGAAAAAAAGTTCCATATCTTTTTATTCCTCTTCTTTCTCCTAATGCTTCATTCATGCATTTTCCCAAAGCAATTCCAACATCCTCTATTAAATGATGATCACAAACATCAATATCTCCATCTGCATTTAAATTAATATTTATATTGCTGTGAAATGCCAGTAAATCAATCATATGATTAAAAAATCCTATATTAGTTTGTATATTACTTATTCCCTCTCCATCTAAGTCAATGTCTAAAATAGTATTTGTTTCATTAGTCTTTCTATTAATTTGAGATATTCTCTTCACACTTCTCCCTCACTTCACACATATTATTTCCTATAATATTTACAATAAAGTCATTTTCCAAAGGTGAACCTACTGAAATTCTAAAGCTATCATCTTCAAAATATCTTATTAATATTCCTTTATCCTCTAACGCCTTTTTTAATTTTTCTTTATTTTTTGTTCTACCAAAAATAAAGTTAGACTTTGATTTATAAAATTTGATTTCATCATTACTATTCTTTTGTATTTCATTTAATCTTTTATATAATCTTTCTCTTTCATGCACTATTTCTTCGACATTTTTTAATATCCTTTCTGGATGTCTCAAAACAATACATCCTACTAGTTGAGAAAATGTATTTAAATTATATGGAACCTTGCTTAAGTTTAAGCTTTTAATCAATTCTTTATTTGCAATTAAGAATCCTATTCTTAGTGCTGCTAATCCCCATGCTTTAGATAATGTTCTTGTAACAACTAAATTTTTATACATTTCTATATACCCAATCATACTTTGTCCATAAAATTCATAATAAGCTTCATCAACTACCACTAAAGTATCTTTAAATGATTCTAAAATAAAAATAATATCTTCTGAGCTTATTACATGACCTGTTGGATTATTAGGATTAGAAAAGATAATAACTTTTGGCTCCACTTTCTTACCATATGTTATAAATTTACTAACTGAGAACTCGCCATCTTTTTCTGTATTATATTTTTTAATTATCCCATCATTTAAAGAAGTATAAAAATCATACATTGAAAAATCTGGATTAATAGTTAATACAGTTTTCCTTTTAGTTATTTGAGTATCTATTATTAAAGAAATCATTTCATCTGATCCATTGCCAGCAATAATATTTTCTTCACTTACTCCAATTACATTTGCATATGCTTTTCTTATATCTATAGAATCATTATCCGGATATCTATTAAAATTTATTTTTTTTACTTCTTCAATAATCTCATTTAATTCATCCTTTGTAATATTTTTATAACTCTCATTACCATTTACTCTTATACCAAATTCATCATTCATTATCCCTTTATAACTTTTAATTTTCTTCATTATCTAATCTTACCTTTACAGAATTTGCATGAGCAGTTAATCCTTCTTCGTTTGCAAATTTTATTATCTTATTGCCATCCCTATATAATGCACGCTTTGAATAAGATAAAAATGATGATTTTTTTACAAAAGTATCAACTGATAATGGTGATGAAAATTTTGCTGTTCCACTAGTAGGCAATACATGATTTGTACCACCAAAATAGTCTCCTATAGGTTCTGGTGTATATGATCCTAAAAAAACAGAACCTGCATTTTTTATTTCATCTAAGTAATCTAAAGGATTTTCAAGTAAAATCTCTAAATGTTCTGGTGCAATTAAATTAGTTAGCTTTATACACTCATCAATATCATTACACACAATTATTTTTCCATAATCACTTAAGGATTTTTCTATTATCTCTTTTCTTGAAAGATTTTTAATTTGAATACTAATTTCTTTCTTAACATTCAAAGCCAACTCTTTAGATGTTGTTAATAAAATTGATGATGCTAATTCATCATGTTCTGCTTGTGACATCATATCAGCAGCTATATATCTTGGATTTGCATCATTCTCAGCAATAACTAAAATTTCACTAGGTCCAGCAACCATATCTATGCCAACAATTCCGTATACCTGCCTCTTTGCCTCTGCTACATATGCATTTCCTGGCCCTACTATCATATCCACAGGATTAATACTTTCTGTTCCAAAAGCTAATGTTGCAATAGCTTGTGCGCCTCCAATTTTATAAACTTTATTAACGCCACAAATTTTAGCTGCTACTAATATATTTTGATTAACTTCACCATCACTATTAGGTGGTGTTGCAATTATAATTTCTTTAACACCTGCAACCTTTGCAGGAATTACATTCATTAATACTGATGAAGGATATGCTGCCTTCCCCCCTGGAACATACACCCCTGTACTTTCAACAGGAATTATTCTTTGCCCCATATAAATTCCTAATTCCTTTTGATAAAGATAGCCTGTCTTTTTTTGTTTTTCATGATACTTAGTAATATTATTCTTGCTTTCTTCTAATATCTCTAATATTGACTTATCACATTTGTTGTAAGCATTATTAATTTCCTCTTCAGAAACTAAAAAATCCTTTAAATCTGCTTTATCAAATTTTAATGTATATTCTCTTAACGCTTTGTTTCCATTTTCCTTAATATCTTCAATAATATCTTCAACATTTCTTCTTACATCAGCTGTGTTATTTCTCTTTTTTAAACATTTTACAATTTCTTTTATACTCTTATTGTCCAATTCTATTATGTCTATCATATTAACCTTGCCCCCTTTAGTTTTATATAATAAACACTATTAGTTACATACTTCTCTTATTTTATCTATAAAACTATTTATTTCATTTCTTTTTAATTTAAAACTTGATTTATTTACTATCACTCTTGAACTAATATCACAAATCTCATCTACAACAACTAGACCATTTTCCTTTAATGTTGTACCAGTTTCCATTATGTCTACAATACCTTCACTAATTCCAAGTATAGGTGCAAGCTCTACAGATCCTTCTATTTTTATGATTTCAACATCCATTCCTTTGCCCTCAAAATAGCTCTTTGCTACCGCTGGATACTTTGTACCTATTTTTATATGGCCTATTTTATTAAAAATATTAGTACCTGGTAATGTTGCTACAATAAATTTACACTTTCCCATTCCTAAATCTAATACCTCATAGTAATTTTCTTCTTTTTCTAATAACGTATCCTTACCTACTATTGCAATATCTGCTACTCCATGTTCTACATAGGTAACAGTATCATTTGCTTTAACTAAAAAATATCGTATATCTTCTTTGGTATCATTAAAAATCAACTTTCTGCCCTTATCTTTTAATTCTTCAACTCCAAATCCAGCTTGCTCTAATAACTTAATTGCTCCTTTTTCTATCCTACCCTTTGTAAGCGCTATACTAATCAAATCACCCACACCTTTTAATTCTATTTATAAATTATTTCTATCTTTTCGCCATTTCTAGTTTTATTTATTGCTTTTCTTAATTCTTCCAAATAATTATCTTTACTTAAAATAATTTTTTCTGAATTAACTTTTTCTTCATAATCACAAGAATCAATGAGCAAATTTACATCTACTGAAAATCCTATTGCAGGAATACTTTTACCAAAACTCTCTAGTAAATTATCATATCTTCCACCTCTAATAACAGTTGAACCTATTTCTTTTACATATCCTTTAAAAATTATTCCTGAATAATAATTCACTCTTGGTACCATGCTAATATCAACAGATAAATACTTTTCATATCCAAGCTTTTGCAAGTTTAAATATAAGTTTTCAAGATACTCTATATTTTTTTTCATATCCTCATTAAATGCTAAACCTTTAGCTTTTTTAATCATTTCATAACCACCAAAAAGCCAAGGAAATTTATTTAAAAATTCTTTATACTCTTTTCTAATTTCTATATCATCTAAATATTCCCTTAAACTTGTTAAACTTTTTTTATTAATTAACTCAATAACCTTATTTTGATTATCAATAGATAAATTCATATCTTTTAATGCTGATTTCAATATATTTACATTACCTATCTCTAACTTAAATTCTTTTTTAGTATCTAATGCCTTTAATACTTCTAATGCAGTCACTAACACTTCTAAGTCAGTTTTTTCTCCAGATGCCCCAATTAACTCTATTCCACAATCTAAATATTCATTTCTCTTTCCCTCAAAGCTTTCATGTACTCTAAAAACCTCTGCATTATAAAAAAGCTTTAGAGGTAACTTCATATCTTTTAATTTAGTATTAACTAATCTTGCAACAGGTACAGTCATATCAGGCCTTAATACTAAAATTCTTCCTCTGCTATCAAAAAACTTGTACATTTCTTCTTCTTTTAAATCTTGAGTTTTATGATTGAAAGTTTTATAATATTCAACTATTGGAGTAGAAACTTCACTATATCCCCATTTACTAAACCTTTCAGTAATAGTTTCTATAATCTTATTTCTTCTCTTACACTCATCAACCGTAAAATCTCGCATTCCTTCTGGTATAATATTTTTAATTCAAATCGCCCCCTTTAGCAGATTAAAGTGTTAAAGTTATTATCAATAATACCTTATATGGTTTTATTTGTCAATTATTATTTTATCTTCCATTTTCATATATTATTACTATTTTTTTAATCTTATTTATACATAAATATCAATTTGTTTTAATCATAATCAACTATTTTACATTTTATTAATTTTTACATAACAAAAGACTAGTTACTTAAAACGTAACTAGTCTTTAAACCTATTTTATAGCACTATTAATTTCTTCAACCATCTTCATTGTTGATGTAAAACCACCTGTTGCTGTATACCAAATACTTGGATCTAAATAAACAATATTTCCATTTTTATAAGCATCTGTTTTTTCCATTAATTCATTTTCAAATAATTCTTTTGCTGATGTTGTTCCTCCTGCAATAGCAGCTCTATCAACAACAAATAAATAATCTGGATTTTTTTCTACTACATATTCAAATGAAGCCTTTTGTCCATGTGTTGACCCTTCAATTGTTGTGTCAACTGGAGTAACACCAAATCCGTTATGGATTATTCCAAATCTTGATTCTGCTCCATAAACACTAAATGCACCATCGTTAGCTAATGCAATAAGGCCATTAATACCTTTTTCTGTTACCTTAGTATTTAACTCTTGAATAGATTCTTTAATTGTAGCAAGTTCTTTTTCTACATCCTTTTCTTTACCAAAAACTTCTCCTAATATATTCATATTAGTTTCAAATGATTCTAAATAATTTTCATTATTTAAGCTTAAATTGATAGTTGGTGCAATTTTATTTAACTCTTCATAATAATCAGCTTGTCTACCAGAAATTACTATTAAATCTGGAGTTAATTCAAATATTTTTTCCATATCTGGTTCTTTTAAAGTTCCTATACTTGAATATTCTTCACTAGCATATTTACTTAAATATTCTGGAATTCCATCTTGAACTACACCTATTATTCCTTCAACACCTAATTTATCTAATGAATCTAATATACCGTAATCAAATACTACTACTCTTTTAGGATTTTTATTAACTGTTGTTTCTCCTGACTCATGTGTAACCACTAAAGTTTCTCCTTCAGCATTACCTTCAGCTCCAACAAATTTAGTTATACCAAATATACCTAAAACTATAACTAATAAAACTACTATTGATAAAATTGTTTTTTTCTTCATCCTTAAAACACTCCTTGTTTTTAATATTGATACTCATTATCAATATATTTCTTATTTAAAGGCAAATTTAATAATTTGCCATAAAATACACTTCTCTTTTTATTAGAAATATACACAAATATTTCTGTTATTAATATTTTCTATATGGAAGTCAATTTCATATATATTTTCTAACTCTTCCTTTTGTATAGTTTCTTCAGTTACACCATTTTTCACAAGTTTACCATCTTTTAATGCAACAATGTAATCTGAATAGCAAGAAGCAAAATTAATATCATGTATAACTATTACAACGGTTTTATTTAATTCATCACAAAGCTTTCTTAAAGTTTTCATTATTTCTACTGAATGCTTCATATCTAAATTATTTAATGGCTCATCAAGGAATATATAATCACTATTTTGAGCTATTACCATTGCAATATAAGCCCTTTGTCTTTGTCCACCACTCAATTCATCTAAATATCTATCTTCAAATTCCTTAAGCTGCATATAATTAATTGCTTCATCTATATATTTATAATCTTCTTCTTTTAAATTTCCTTGTGAATGAGGAAATCTACCAAAGCTAACTAACTCTTTAATTGTTAATCTAATATTAATATTATTAGATTGTCTTAATATAGCTATTTTTTTCGCTAATTCTTTATTATCCCAACTTAAAATATCTTTTCCATCTAATAAAACTTCTCCAGAATCTCGCTTTAAAAGTCTACTCATTATTGAAAGAAGAGTACTTTTTCCAGCTCCATTTGGACCAATGAAAGAAGTTATTTTACCCTCTTGAATATTTAAAGATACATTATCTACTACTTTTTTATTTCCATAGGCTTTACTTATATTCTTTACTTCTATCATCTATTTCTCTCCTTCATTACTAAGTAAATGAAATAAATTCCTCCAATAAAGTTAATTATTACACTTACTGATACACCAAAATTCATTACTTGTTCAACAAATAATTGTCCACCTATCAATGCTACTATGCTAATTAATATAGTTCCTATGCCTAAGGTACTATGTTTGTAACTTGATATAACCTGCCTTGCTATATTTACTACAAGTAGCCCTAAAAAAGTTATAGGTCCAACTAATGCAGTTGCAACTGAAGTTAATAAAACTACTACTATTAACATTTTCTTTACCATTTTGTCATAGTCTACTCCAAGATTTATAGCTTCATCCCTTCCTAATGACATAACATCTAGTATTTTTAAATAATCATAAACATATCCTATACATAGTATTATTACAATACTTGATACAAATAATAAATCAGTATTTATATTATTAAAGCTAGCTTGCATTTTATCTTGTACTACTTGAAACTCTACTGGGTCTATAAGAACCTGCATAAATGTAGTTAAACTTTCAAATAAAGTACCGCATACCACACCAACTAATAACAATGTAAATATATTTTTACTTCCTTTTTTAAATATAAATTTATATATTAAACTTGAAAATAAAAGCATAGATACTATTGTAATAATGAAATTTATATTTCCATTGCTTATTATTGCAGATGATGATCCTAATAAAAACACTATAGTTGTTTGTAATAATACATATAGTGAATCTATTCCTAATATACTAGGAGTTAATATTCTATTGTTTGTAACTGTTTGGAATATTAATGATGAAAAACCGATTGCTGCACCAGTTAATATCATTGCATATATTTTAGGAATTCTTCTATATAAAGCATATTTAAAATTAACACTATTTACACCAATAAATAAAAACGAAGTTATTAATATTAGAGCTAAAACTGTTAAAATTATTATACTCTTTTTATCTTTAGTCTTCATTTTTTGTCCCCCTTACTATCATATAAAGGAAAATTATACTTCCTATAACTCCTACTGTTAAACTAATTGACATTTCAAATGGGAATATTATTATTCTTCCTAAAATATCACAGGCAAGTAAGAATATAGGCCCTAATAAAGCTGTATGATATAGTGTTTTCTTTAAATTATCTCCACTATATAAGCTTACTATATTGGGAATTATAAGACCTAAGAAAGGTATATTACCAACTGTAATTATTGTAACTGCACAAATTAATGAAACTATTGCTAAGCCTACATTAATTACAAAGTTGTAATTTAATCCTAAATTAATTGCAAAGTCTTCCCCCATTCCTACAATAGTAAATTTATTTGCATATAAAAATGCTATAATAACCATAGGAACAC
The DNA here is from genome assembly GCF_019734375.1 of Clostridium sp. K04. NCBI lineage: Bacteria > Bacillati > Bacillota > Clostridia > Eubacteriales > Clostridiaceae > Clostridium > Clostridium sp. K04. The sequence goes on along the minus strand of NZ_JAASHD010000011.1, from coordinate 30,790 downwards.
TTAAGTATAATAATTCATAACTTCCTTTCATTATTAAAGACATGTCCCCTTCCATCCATGATGAAATATTTTGAACTAAATCATATTTATATGCAAAGAATGTAGTTATTGATCCAACAATTTTTCCTAGCATCATACCTATTAAAGGTACAAATACTATATTCTTTATTTTGATTGCTTTTATCATTTTCATAAATAGTACAGTGCCTAATCCTGCAAAAACAAAAGATACTATCATCTTTTGCATAATCGTTGCTCCTGGAATTATCATTATACAAAATAAAATTCCTAGCTTAGCGAAATCTGCTGTTGCTGCTGTTGTAGGAGAAACAAATTTGTTTTTACTAATTTGCTGCATTATTAAACCGCTAATACTTAATCCAACTCCTGCTACGATTATTGCAATAAGCCTTGGTAATCTACTAATTAGTAATATTTCAATCTTATCAATATTAAAAGTTAATATATCATTAATATTGATATTAGTTACCCCTATAAATATTGAAGCAATACATAATATTATTAATACAATAAATAAATATCTTTTCTTCATTTGCTTTCCCCCATATTGCCTTACCTTATCTCAAAAAACAATAAATAATTCTATTTGAAATTATTTATTAATTGATATTAATTTTCATTTATTTCTTACACATTTTATCATTCTATTCTTCTATTGTCTAGGTATTTTTTCTATTTTTTATATTTTTTATTTTCTTTAAAACTTTTTTAGTTAATTTTGATTTTTTTCTCATTGATATTGAATATTATTACAATTTAGTAAAAGCATATTAATTAAGGTATTCGTTATACAGAAATAACTTTTTTGGTACTATTCCCTACTTTTTTATAGAGTATTTAACGCTTTTCTGCACAACATAATAGTGTAAAGTAAATGATTACTTTATAAATAAATATCATAAAGGAGGAACTTTATAATGGCACAAAAATTAGTTCCAGAAGCAAAAAATGGTTTATCTAAATTCAAAAATGAAGTAGCAAGCGAAATGGGAGTTCCTTTCACTGACTACAATGGTAACCTTACTTCTAAACAATGCGGAAGTGTTGGTGGAGAAATGGTTAAAAGAATGGTAGAACAATACGAAAAAGGAATCTAAAAATTGAATAAATATTATTAATTAGGAAAAAGAGTCTTTATAATATCTTATTTAAAATTAATAGGATATTCATATAGACTCTTTTTAATTAAATTTTATAATATTTACAAATTAATTATAATTTATTGTTAATTTTTTAACTATCACACCTGTATCTTAATTATTTTTTACATTTTAATAATTAATTGGCTAAATTTCTTTAATATATATCATAACTACTCCACTTCTTCCCTTTGCTTATCATGTAATACTATGATATTATAATTTATGTACTATTTCGCTATATTTTTTATAATAAATTTTTTTAATTTCTATCTTGAAAATTTCAAAAATTAGTGATATAGTTTAAATATGCCATTGTTAAATAATAATTATTATTATTTAATTATTGTTTAACATAAATGACAATACTTATATATATTTATAAAATGTTAGAAAAGAGGCGCTATGATGAGAGAAGAATGGAATGATTTCAAAACAGGTTCATGGACAAAAAGTATTGACGTAAGAAACTTTATTCAAACTAACTATACTCCATATGAAGGTGATGATAGTTTCTTAGCTGGAGCTACTGAAGATACAAACAAGCTTTGGGCTGAAGTTAGTGAACTATTCAAAAAAGAAAGAGAAAATGGTGGAGTTTTAGATGTAGATACAGAAACTATATCTGGAATCAATGAATACAAGCCTGGTTACATTGATCAAGCTTTTGAAAAAATCGTTGGTGTACAAACTGATGCTCCATTAAAGAGAGCTGTAATGCCATACGGTGGTATAAGAATGGCTGAAAATGCAGCTAAAGCTTATGGATATGAAGTAAGCCCAAGAATATCTGAAATATTCTCTAAATACAGAAAAACTCACAACCAAGGTGTTTTCGATGCTTATACTTCAGAAATGAGATTAGCTAGAAAATCTGGTGTTATCACTGGTCTTCCAGATGCTTATGGTAGAGGAAGAATCATAGGTGACTACAGAAGAGTTGCTTTATACGGTGTTGATAGATTAATCCAAGATAAAGAACAACAAAAATTAAGCTTAGAAGTTAAAACAATTGATGAAGATGTAATCAGATTAAGAGAAGAAATATCTGATCAAATTCTTGCATTAAAAGAATTAAAAGGATTAGCTGCTAGCTACGGATTTGATATATCTCAACCAGCTACTAACGCTAAAGAAGCTATACAATGGTTATACTTTGGATTCTTAGGAGCTATCAAAGACCAAAATGGTGCTGCGATGTCTTTAGGAAGAACTTCTACATTCTTAGATATCTATATTGAAAGAGATTTAAGAAACGGTGTTATCACAGAAGAAGAAGCTCAAGAATTAATGGACCACTTCGTAATGAAGTTAAGATTAGTTAAATTCTTAAGAACTCCAGAATACAACGATTTATTCTCAGGAGATCCAACTTGGGTTACTGAATCAATCGGTGGTATGGGATTAGATGGTAGAACTTTAGTTACTAAGAACTCATTCAGAGTACTTAACACATTATATACTTTAGGACCATCACCAGAACCAAACTTAACTGTTTTATGGTCAACTAGATTACCTCAAGGATTTAAAGATTTCTGTTCTAAGGTTTCTATTGATACATCATCAGTTCAATACGAAAATGATGATTTAATGGCTCCATACTGGGGAGATGACTACGCTATCGCTTGTTGTGTATCTGCAATGAGAGTTGGTAAGCAAATGCAATTCTTCGGTGCTAGAGTTAACTTAGCTAAAACTTTACTTTACGCTATAAACGGTGGTAAAGATGAAAAGTACGGAATGCAAGTTGGACCTAAGACTGCTCCATTAACTGGTGAATACTTAGATTACAATGAAGTTATGGATAGATTCGATGTTATGACTGACTGGTTAGCTAACCTTTACGTTAATACATTAAATGTTATCCACTACATGCATGACAAATATTCATATGAAAAATTACAAATGGCTTTACATGACAGAGACGTATTCAGAACTATGGCTTGTGGTATAGCTGGTTTATCAGTTTGTGCTGACTCTATTTCTGCAATCAAATACGCTAAAGTTAAGCCAATAAGAAATGAAGAAGGAATAGCTGTAGATTTCGAAGTTGAGGGTGATTTCCCTAAATACGGAAACGACGATGACAGAGTTGATGAAATTGCTGCATGGTTAGTTGAAAGCATGATGAATAAGATCAGACAAAACAAGACTTACAGAAATGCTTACCACACTCAATCAGTATTAACAATCACTTCAAACGTTGTTTACGGTAAGAAAACTGGTACAACTCCATGTGGAAGAAAAGCTGGAGAACCATTTGCACCAGGAGCTAACCCAATGCACGGAAGAGACTGTAGCGGATCATTAGCATCATTAAACTCAGTTGCTAAAATCCCTTATGAACATTCACAAGATGGTGTTTCTAATACATTCTCAATCGTTCCAGATGCATTAGGAAAAACACCTGAAAACAGAATCCATAACTTAGGTACTATGATGGATGGATACTTCTCTCAAGGTGCTCAACACTTAAACGTAAATGTATTTAATAGAGAAACTTTATTAGATGCTATGGATCACCCAGAAGAATATCCACAATTAACAATCAGAGTTTCTGGATATGCTGTTAACTTCATTAAATTAACAAGAGAACAACAATTAGACGTTATAAACAGAACATTCCACAAATCAATGTAATTTGTTTATAATATTAAATAGAGCTTATTGCACACGCAATAAGCTCTTATTTTTTAAATTAAATCAACAATTACTAAATCTGGTCTATTAAATAGTCTCAATGGAAATCCGCTATTACCCAATCCTCTACTAACTATTAATTTATTTTTTTCTCCATATACTCCTTTATAATACTTAGGAAATAATCCTTGTCCTGGGGCAAATATTCCACCTATTCCTGGTAATATAAACTGCCCTCCATGTGCATGACCTGAAAACATAATATCAAAATTATATTTACTATAGGCTCCTTCTTCTACATACTCAAAATTTTCAGGATAATGTGATAGTACAATTTTTATTCCATCTAATCTTTCTAATCTGCTAAATATTTTTTCTATATTTTCAGTGCCATATCTGCTATTAACTTTACTATAAAATAATTCACCTTCATCTATTCTTTTTTCTTCCAATCCTAAAATATTAATCTTATTTCCTTTTACTTCTATAGATTCTATTTCATTTTCTAATACACATATTTTATTTTTTTTCAACTTCTCTACTATTTCACTTACTCTACTACATCTCATTTCATTATTTCCTAATATATAATACATAGGAATGTCTTTATTTATACTGCTACAAAATTCAATTATTTCATCAAGCTTTTTCATACTTGAATCTATCAAATCCCCTGTTGCAACAATAATATCAGGTTTTTGTTCAATAATTTTTTTATATAAAATATAATTATTTTTTCCAAACTCTTTACTATGTAAATCTGATATTTGTGCTATTCTAACTTTATTATTTATCTTCTGCTTTAATTTTATATTTGTTATTACAATTTTATTATTTTGATAATAACAAAACACTCCTGTAAGCATAGCTATAGCAATTATTATTTCCATAACCCTATCCTCCTTTAAGTTGTTAGTTTTTTATCAAGCTATAAATAGTAAATTGCTTATATTATATGTATTATATAATTAATTTTCTCTCACTGTACTTTACTTTAAAATTAAAAAATAGAAATTATATACTTAAAATATAATTTCTATTTTATATTAAAATCTAATAATATACTTTTTTTTATAAAAAATAAAGCTCTTTAGCTATTTTTACAATAAATTCATAAACTTCATCATATATAGAATTAAATCTTTTCTGTAAAATATTTGATAATTCCAATGAATATTCTATACTATCTATTTCTATACCAATAAAATAGCCATTTACATTTGTTTTCTCAAGCCTCACCAGACTTAAGAGGCTTGTTTCATGTGCAGTTATCTCTTTACTAATTAGCTTATCACATTCTTCTAGCTTTTTAAAAGTAATTTCACCAGGATTTATTCCAAAATAAGTTGAATCTAATATTATTATAAATTCATCATCATTTATGTTTTCTAAGCAATATAAATAATCAGTTTCTCCAATAAAAACTTCTATTTCATTAATATTATCTTTATCTACTCTCCTTTTTATATTTCTTGCTAACCTTACACCTATTCCATCATCTTTTAAAAGAATATTTCCTATTCCAAAAACCTTAACCATAGTTACTCCTATGAATTAATTATTATATTTATGGGTTTATGCCTATTACTTGTCACATGTACAGCACAATTTAAACATGGATCAAAACTTCTAACTATTCTTCCTATTTCTACTGGAGCATTTATATCATTAATCTCTGCTCCAATTAAAGCTTGTTCAACAGTTCCTTTTAACCCCTTTCTATCTGTAGGTGAAAAATTCCATGCTGATGGAGGTATTAATGTATAATTTGATATCATTCAATTTAAATCAGGAGTAATATTCATTGCATTTTCAAAAGCTCTTACAGATGTAATTGCATGATGTGTTGAACATATTCCACAAACTCTTGGAACTAATCTTATAATGTCAAATGGTGGCCTTCCCTCAAACATTTTTTCAAAACCTCTAAATTGGCTTCCACTTACTTTAGCATCTACAATCTTATTATTTTCAACTTGTACTTCTATATTAAGTAATCCACTTATTCTTGTTACAGGAACTATTCTTATAGTAGTCATATTTATCCCCTTATTACACATTACTAGAGTCATACTTTACAAAAGGTTCATAGTCATCTGGAAATCCTGGTGATGCACATCCTATACATGTTGTATTATCTTCAATAGGCCAATTAAAAGTATTATTCCACCTACTTACTGGGCAATATGCATAAGTGACGGGTCCTCTACATCCCAATTTAAACATGCATTCTTTTTCACCAAATTTTTTTGCAAAAATTCCTTGATCAAAAAATTTTCTTCTAGGGCATATATCATGTATTAAAGTATCATAATAAACTAATGGTCTTCCATTACTATCAAGTTCTGGAATTCCACCAGAAGCTATATATCCTAATATTCCTGCTACCCAAACTGGATTAGCCGGGCATCCTGGAATTTTTATAATATCTGTTCTTTTCAAAAATTCGCTTACACTTAAAGCCTTTGATAAATTTGGCTTTGCAGCTGTAGGCCCTCCAAAACATGCACAGGTTCCTACAGTAATTATTATACGTGCATTTTTAGAAATATCACTCACAGCTTTCATAGCAGTTATCTTTTCACCTTTATAAGTAGCTACTGTTGTATAAAGACCATTGTCCCTTGTTGGTATAGCTCCAGATACTATAAAAATATATTCTGTATCTAAATTATCAATTATATTTTTATAAGCTTCCTCACCTTGATCTCCTTGAATACTTCCAAAATACTTCATATCCACAAATTTCTCCAGCATATATATAAGATTAGGATCTTCTGAATTTAAAAGTGAAATAACTTCACCAAAGCACCCTGAAGTTTCTAACCATATAGCATTAATCTTTTTTACTCTGTTATTTTCAACATTATCTATGGCATTATTTATCATATTCATAGCTAATTTATTTTTCTTTTGATCTTTTGTATCTTTATCAAAAATTCTATTTTCCCAAAAATCTATTTCTTCTATAGGTATAATATATTTATCACTTTTAAATATAAACATAAAACCTTTCCTTATTTTTATTATATTTATGTTTATTTTATTTTATTTCATAATAGAATAATCAATAAAAATAAAGTTAAATAAAATAAAAAACTGTGAAATAAATCCATATATCGGATTTATTTCACAGTTATATATTATTCTTGTTCTGCTAACTTCTTTAATTCTGCATATTTTTGTCTAGCATGTTCTTCTGTCATTTGGAATAATTCTTCCGCTTGCTCAGGGAATTGCTTAGCAATTGCAGAGTATCTTACTTGATCCATTATGAAGTCTCTAAAGCTTCCTTGTGGTTCTTTAGAATCTAAGCTAAATGGATTCTTTCCTTGTTCTTTTAATTCTGGATTGTATCTGTATAAATGCCAGTATCCAGCCTTAACTGCTTCATCCATGTTTCTTATAGAGAATCCCATTCCCTTCTTTAATCCATGGCTGATACAAGTTGAGTAAGCAATAATGATTGATGGTCCATTATGAGCTTCTGCTTCAAGCATTGCTTTAACTACTTGGTTCTTATCAGCACCAATAGCTACTTGTGCAACATAAACATTTCCATAAGACATCATCATTCTTCCTAAATCTTTCTTCTTAGTCTTCTTACCTGAAGCTGCTAATTTAGCCATAGCTGCAGCAGGAGTTGATTTAGAAGATTGTCCACCAGTGTTAGAGTAAATTTCTGTATCAAATACTAATACATTTACGTCTTGTCCTGATGCTAATACATGGTCTAATCCACCGTATCCGATGTCATAAGCCCAACCGTCTCCTCCAAGGATCCATTGTGATCTCTTAACAAGGAAATCAGCTCTTTCCTTAATTTCTTCAACTAATACTTTTGCTTCTTCATTTTCAATGTTGTTTTCAGCTAAAATAGCTTCAACTTCTCTTGAATGAACTTTTGAAAGCTCTCCGTTATCTTTATTTTCTAACCAGTTTTTGAATACTTCTTTATATTCTTCAGCTATATCCATAGAAATTAAGCTTTCCATATTTGAAGCTATTTTCTTTCTCATTTGATCAGCTGCTAAGAACATACCGTATCCAAACTCAGCATTATCTTCAAATAATGAGTTAGCCCAAGCTGGTCCCTTACCTTCATGGTTCTTTGTATATGGTGTTGAAGGTGCTGAACCTCCCCATATTGATGAACATCCAGTTGCATTAGCAATCATCATTCTATCACCGAATAATTGAGTTACTAACTTAATATATGGAGTTTCTCCACAACCAGCACATGCTCCTGAGAACTCGATAAGTGGTTGTTTGAATTGGCTATCCTTAACTGTTTTACCTGGAGTTAAGTGTTCTTTGTTTGATACTTCTTTTGATACTGAGAAATCCCAGTTTGCTACTTCTGTTTCTACTTGTGTTCCAAGTGGCTTCATTTCTAATGCCTTACCTGGTGCTGGACAAATATCAACACAGTTATTACATCCAGTACAATCTAATGTACTTACTTGAATTCTGTAGTTTAATCCTGCTAATGTTTTACCAGTAGCTTTCTTAGTTTCAAATCCTGCTGGTGCTTTTGCTAATTCTTCATCAGTTACTAGAACTGGTCTAATACATGCATGTGGACAAACGAAAGCACATTGGTTACATTGAATACATTTTGACATATTCCATTCTGGAACATCTGTAGCAACACCTCTTTTTTCATATGCTGCAGTTCCTGCTGGGAATGTACCATCTTCTAATCCATTGAATGCACTTACTGGTAGTTTATCTCCTTCTAAAGCATTCATCGGATTCATTATGTTTTTAACGAAATCTGTTACTTCTTTAGTTTCTACTTTTGCTTCTTCAGTAGCAGTCTTCCAGCTTTCAGGTACATTAATCTTAACTAATGAATTCATACCAGCTTCAACAGCTTCGTAGTTCATGTTAACAACCTTATCACCCTTCTTACCGTAAGCCTTCTTAATTGAAGCTTTTAAGTATTCTGTAGCTTCTTCTTGTGGGATAATTTCTGCTAATTTAAAGAATGCAGATTGCATTATCATATTAATTCTTCTACCTAATCCTATTTCAGAAGCAATCTTAGTTGCATTAACTGTATAGAAGTTTATTTCATTTTCAGCTATGTATCTCTTCATCTTAGCTGGTAATTTTCTTTCAATTTCTTCTTCGTTCCAAATTGTATTTAATACGAAGTTTCCACCTTTTTTAAGACCTTTTAATAAATCATATTGATTTACGTAAGCTTGCACGTGACATGCTATGTAATCAGCTTCATCAATAAGGTAAGTTGATCTTATTGGTGTATCTCCAAATCTTAAGTGAGACATAGTTACCCCACCAGATTTCTTTGAGTCATATGCAAAGTAAGCTTGTACGTATTTATCTGTATTTTCACCAATAATCTTAATAGCTTGCTTATTAGCTCCTACTGTACCATCTGATCCTAATCCCCAGAACTTACATCTAACTGTTCCTGGTGTTGCAATTCTTAATTCATCTTCTACTGGAATTGAAGTGAAAGTAACATCATCTTCTATACCTACAGTAAAGAAGTTCTTAGAATTTTCTTTCTTTAAGTTATCAAATACAGCTTTGATATCAGATGGTGTAACATCCTTAGAAGCTAATCCATAACGTCCACCAACTATCTTAGGTGCATTTTCTTTTCCATAGAATGCAGAACATACATCTAAGTATAATGGTTCACCATTACATCCTGGTTCTTTTGTTCTATCAATTACACAAATCTTTTCTACTGATTGTGGTATAACCTTTAATAAATGCTCTACAGAGAATGGTCTGAATAAATGAACTTTAACTAATCCATATTTTTCTCCTCTAGCATTTAATTCATCTATAGTTTCTTCTATAGCTTCAGTTACTGAACCCATAGCAACAATTATTTCTTTAGCATCTTCTGCTCCATAGTAATTGAATAATCCATAGCTTCTTCCTGTCTTCTCTTCCATTTTAGCCATGTATTCTTCAACTATTGGAATTATGTCATTATAGAATTTATTAGAAGCTTCTCTTGTTTGGAAATAAATATCTGAGTTTTGAGCTGTTCCTCTTGTAACAGGGTTATTTGGAGTTAACGCTCTACTTCTAAATTCTTTTAAAGCTTCTCTATCTAACATTTCTGCATAATCTTCATAATCTAATACTTCAACTTTTTGAATTTCATGAGATGTTCTAAATCCATCAAAGAAGTTTACAAAAGGTAATCTTCCTTTAATAGCTGAAAGGTGAGATACTGGAGCTAAGTCAGCAACTTCTTGTACTGATCCAGCTGCAAGCATAACACATCCTGTCATTCTTGCTGCCATAACATCTTGATGATCTCCAAATATTGATAATGCTTGAGATGCTATTGCTCTAGCACTTACATGGAATACACCTGGTAATAATTCTCCTGCTACCTTGTACATGTTTGGTAACATAAGTAATAGACCTTGTGATGCAGTAAAAGTAGTTGTTAATGCACCAGCTTGAAGTGAACCGTGGAATGTACCAGCAGCTCCTGCTTCTGATTGCATTTCTACAACATTAACTGTTTGTCCAAAAATATTTTTCTTCCCTTGAGCAGCCCATTCATCAACAACTTCTGCCATTGTAGTAGATGGAGTTATAGGGAATATTGCAGCTACATCTGTAAACGCATATGCTACGTGAGCAGCAGCCGTATTACCATCAATAGTCATCATTCTCTTTGCCATGATAATATACCTTCTTTCATCATCCTAAATGTTTCTTAAATAATTATAATTGTTATTTAATAATAATTATTATACTTCATTTTTATTTTTTTTCTAGTACTTTTCTTAGAAATATTCCTTAGTATAATTTTGTAATCTTTTGTCACTTATTAGTATAATAACATACTTTCATTTCTTCAATAGAAAACTACCATCTTTATACATTTAATTTTTAAATAGTAATTAAAAAATTTTTAAATGGTTATATATCTAAGTAATTACACTTAAACTAATTAATTAGATATTTTGACCATACATAATATTACTCTTTATGTTATTTTTCTACAAGAAGGCACTTTTTTTATATATAGTGTCAAAAAAGATACTAAGTATATAGTTTTATACTTGGTTTTATGTTATTATTTATATTTGTACGAATAAAGGAGGTGTTATCATGAATAAAATACTTACTTTTCATAATGATTGCCGTCTTAATGATCGTTGTGCCAAATATGAAACATGTCCAATGATACTTGTTCATAAAATATTATCTGGTAAATGGAAAATTTTAATTTTATGGTATTTAAGTAATGATACTCTAAGATTTAGCGAATTAAAACGAAAGTTGCCAGGTACAACGCAGAAAATGCTAACCAATCAATTAAGAAGTTTAGAAGAAGATAATCTTATATTTAGAAAAGTTTATCCTGTTGTTCCACCTAAAGTAGAATATGGACTTACTGATATCGGCAAAAAAATAATTCCTCTTCTTGAATCTATGTATTCATATGGAGTTGAATACTCTAATACAAAAAATTAAAAGAAATTAGCTAACAGCAAATTGTAATTGAGTTAGCTAGTTTCTTTTAATTTATAATATATTAATATTTTATTGCAAATACTAAAATAAATCTGTTAAACTGATTCACTTGCTTTGTTTATTTATTGACAATAGTTATTGATAGATTATAATTATTATTATAGACCATAGAGGTATTTAATAATAAATAAAAAAAAGGAGATTTTTACATGTCTAATACATTCAAAATAACTGAAGACCTATTTTGGGTAGGAGCCCTTGACCCAAACCTAAGAATTTTTGACATAATAATGGAAACTAAATTTGGAACATCTTACAACTCTTATCTTTTAAAGGGTTCTGATGGAATTGCATTGTTTGAAACTGTAAAAGAAAAATTCTTTGATGAACATTTAGATAAAATTCGCTCTATTGTGAATTTAGAGGATATAAATTACGTTGTTGTTAATCATACAGAACCTGATCATGCTGGATCAGTTGAAAAAATACTTGAGTATGCTCCTAATGCTACTGTAGTTGGAAGCACTTTAGCTATTAAATATTTAAGTGAAATTATTAATAAACCTTTCAAAAGTAAAGTAGTTAAAGATGGGGAAACATTATCTTTAGGTAATAAAACTTTAAAATTTATTAGTGCCCCTCAATTACATTGGCCTGATACAATGTACACATACGTAATAGAAGATGAAACATTAATTACTTGTGATTCTTTTGGTGCTCATTATTGCGATGAACGTGTTTTAAAAAGTGCAATTGAAGATAGCAAAGAAGATGACTATATAGAAGCTTATAATTATTACTTTAGAATGATTATGGGACCATTCAAACCTTTTATGCTTAAAGCACTTGATAAAATTAAGGATTTAAACTTAAAGTACATTTGTCCTGGACATGGATTAGTATTAGATCATACTAATATTGAAAAGTTTGTTAATCTTTATAGAGAATGGTGTCAACCAACAAAAAGAGAAAAACAAAGCATAGTAATACCATATGTTACTGCATACGGATATACTGAAGAAATTGCTAAAGAAATAAAAAGAGGTATTGAAGCTTCAAACTTTGATGTTGATATTTTAATGTATAACTTAGTTACAGCAGACATGAATGAAGTATTAAATGAAATTAATCAATGTAGTGGTTTATTACTAGGTTCTCCTACATTATTATCTGATACTTTACCACAAATATGGACTATTTTATCTTCATTAAATCCAGTAATTCATAAAGGATTACCAGCAAGTTGCTTTGGATCATATGGTTGGAGTGGAGAAGCTCTTAAAAATATTAACGAAAGATATAAACAACTTAAATTTAATGTAGTATGTGAACCACTAGGTATAGTATTTAGACCTAGTGAAGAAAACTTAAAATCTGCTTATGATTTTGGATTAGAATTTGCAAATAAAGTTTTAAAATAAAAAAACAAGGCTGATGTCAAGCATCAGCCTTATCTTTTTATTACTTTCTTTTAAATAGTTTACTTATATCCATAATCAATGCTGAAATTATTGCAAAAGCTAAGCAAATTCCTAATTGTAATAAACCAAAGCTATCTGGTATATCAAAAATCCCTCTTACTCCTGGTATTAATACAATACTATATAAGCACAAACATACTATTATTGCACCTATAACGTATTTATTTTTAAATAGTCCTACCTTAAGCACTGGTTCATAATTTGATCTTGCAGGTAATGTTTGAAAAATTCTTGCAAGAGTTACAGTTGAAAATGCCATTGCTTCTCCTAACATTGGCGATGTTAAATTTCCAACATATTGTGCAAGTATAACAAAAACCCCTATTATTATTCCTCTTGTTATAACTGCTTGCCATGTTCCACCAGCTAATATTCCCTCGTTAACATCCCTTGGTTTTTCTTTCATTATATTAGGCTCAGCCATTTCTAATCCTAAAGCAATTGCAGGCAAAGAGTCATTTATCAAATTTATAAATAGTAATTGTAATGCGGAAAATGGATTTGACCAATTTACAAATACAGCAAATAAAATAGCAATTATTGCTCCTAAATTTCCTGCGAATAAATATGTAATTGCTTTTTTAATATTGCTATAAACTGTTCTACCAATTTCAACTGCAGATACAATAGTTGCAAAATTATCATCTGTTAAAATCATAGCTGATGCATCCTTTGCTACATCTGTTCCACTACCCATACCTATACCTATATTTGCTTGTTTTAAAGCTGGAGCATCATTAACTCCATCACCAGTCATAGCAGTAATATATCCTTTTTCCTGCCAAGCTTTTACTATACGTATTTTATTTTCTGGTGATACCCTAGCATAAACTGTAATATGCTCAAGCTTTTCTTTAAGCTCTATATCTGATAATTCATCTAATTCTTTTCCAGTTAAAGAAATATCATCTTCACTCATTATTCCTATCTCTCTTGCTATAGCAGAAGCTGTTGTTTTATGATCTCCCGTGATCATTACTGTTTTTATTCCTGCACCAGTTGCTTCCTTAACAGCATCATAAACTTGTTCTCTTGGTGGATCTATCATAGCCATAAGTCCTACTAAGGTCATTTCAGTTTCATCTTCTAAACAAGGAACAAAATTTTCGTCAGGAACATCTTTAACTGCAAATGCCAATACTCTTAATGCTCTATTTGAAAAATCTTCATTCACCTTTCTATATTCATTTTTAATTTCTTCCGTCATTTCTTCTACTTCACCATTATTAAGAACTGTATTAGATCTTGCAAAAACAACATCCGGAGCTCCTTTTGTAAACATAATTGCATTTCCGTTAATAGAGTTAACAGTAGACATTAATTTTCTATCAGAATCAAATGGTATTTCACTTAACCTATCATATTTTTCTCGTAACTCTTTATAATCAATTCCTCTCTTTTCAGCAAACCTTAATAATGCTATTTCAGTTGGATCTCCAATTTCTTTTCCAGTTTCTGTTACTTCAGAATCATTACAAAGTGTAGATGACAAATCCATAGCCTCAACTTGGCTTGAATTATTATTTTTTTCTTCTACTTTAGCTTTATTTACTCCATACATAAAAAAGTCAACAACTGTCATTTTATTTTGCGTTAATGTTCCTGTTTTATCTGTACAAATAACACTTGTAGATCCTAGTGTCTCTACCGCTGGCAATTTTCTTATTATTGCTTGCTTTTTAGCCATATCTTTTGTACCAACAGCTAATACAATTGTAACTATTGATGATAAAGCTTCTGGAATTGCTGCAACAGCAACGGCAATAGCAAACATAAATGAATTAAATATTAGATTTTTCATATTTTCACCATCAATATACCCTCTAATTACTTGGATAATAAAAATGGCTGCTGCTAATATCATAATTATTATACCTAGCTTTTTGCCAAAATCATCTAACCTTTCTTGAAGTGGTGTTTGTGTATTACCCGCACTTTCTAATAATGTAGCAACTTTTCCTACCTCAGTATTCATTCCTGTTTCTGTAACAACTAAAGTTCCTCTACCATATACTACTGTAGCACCACTAAAAACCATATTTCTTTGATCGCCAATACCAACCTCTTCTTCTATTTTGTCGCTATGCTTTAAAACTGCTTCTGCTTCTCCAGTAAGCATTCCTTCTACAACCTTTAGACTTTGTGCCTCTATTAACCTTCCATCTGCTGGTATATAATCTCCAGCCTCTAAAAATACTATATCACCTACAACAATTTCTCTTACTGGTATTGTTTTTTTCTTTCCATCTCTTAACACCTTTGAATTAGGTGAAGATAGTTTTTTCAAACTATCAAGTGAACTTTCTGCTTTTCGAGTTTGTGTCACTCCTAATAAAGCATTTAAAATTACTACTACAAATATGATAAGAGATTCTACAAATTCACCTAAAAAAATTTGTACTATTGCCGCAATAAGTAATATTATTACTAATGGATCTTTAAAGTTTTCTAAAAACATTTTCCATATAGGAACCTTGTTTCCTTCTTTTAATTCATTGAATCCATTTTTCTCAAGCCTTATCTTTGCTTCTTGATCAGATATTCCATTTATATTACTACCTACTTCATTCAATACATCTGAAGATTCCTTTTTATAATGCATCTAAATCTCCTTCCCTTCTCTTTTGTACTAATGTTAGTATTTACTTAATTTAAAGATTATATTATTTAAGACTTCCTGATCTTATTATTGAAATCAGTAACCATAACCCTAAGACAGCTGAACCAAAATATCCAATTAATCCAATAATCGAAACCCCATATAAACGCGGTGCTGGATTTATGTTAATAATTAAAGATGATCCCACTATCATTCCCGCTATTACCAAAGCAAAAGATAATCTATTAACCATTTTATTTAAAACATCTATATATTTATCTTTATCTTCAATTACTATGTTAATCTTTGTTCTTCCTCTTATTAAAGTATCTGCTAAAGAAATTAAACGTGACGGAATATTTAAGCTATCCCTAGTTAATTTATATCCTTTCAATAAATAATCATTAACATCAAATTGTTCAAAAAAATAATTTTTATAATATCCTTTAACATATGGTATTACTAAATTAATAATATTTAATTCAGGTGAAAGCTCTGCAACTAATCCTTCTACCATAACCATTGTTCTTATAAGCATTGTAAAATCACTAGATATTCTTAAATTATTTCTTTTAGCTATATCGGACATTTCTTGAAACAATACAGAAATTTTTATATTTTTTAATGAAGTAGTATAGTAATTTCTGAACATGTATTCAATATCCTTATAAAGTAATTCTCTATCTGTTTTACCATTCTTAATACCTATATTCATAACAAAATCAGTAAGTTTATCTATATCTTCATTTGCCACTGCTGTAATAGCTGAATTTAGTTCTTCTTGCTTTTCCTTAGATAATGCTCCTACAATACCAAAATCAATAAAACATATTTTACCTTCACGAATTAATATATTGCCTGGATGTGGATCTCCATGAAAAAATCCATCTCTCAATACTTGCTTAAAATATGAAAGAGTTAGTTTTTTTGCAATATCATCTCTATCATAACCTAAGCTCTCAATCGATTTTTTATCATTTACTTTAAACCCTTCAATATTTTCTTGAGTCAAAACATTTTCACCTGTATAATCATGAATAATAAAAGGAGCATAAATACAAGCACTATCCTTATTTAATTCTCGAAATTTCTCAATATTTTCAGCTTCATAAATAAAATTTAATTCTCTTTCAGTTGATGCCTTAATTTCTAATAATATTTCTTTAGGATCAACAACTGTATCCTTAAAAAATTTTGTAAACTTTTCACTCAATCCAATTAAAATATCAAAATCCATCTTCATAGTTTCTTTTATATTAGGTCTCTGTATTTTAATAACAACATCTTCACCACTTTTAAGCATCCCTCTATATACTTGAGCTATTGAAGCAGAGGCTATTGGAACTTTATCTATATAAAGAAACTCATCTTCAATATCTTTATTAAACTCATTATAAAATACCTTTGACATGTTAACAAAATCATCAGCTGGTACATTATCTTGTAATTTAGATAGCTCTATTATATATTCCTCCGGTATAAGTTCTTGTCTTGTGCTTAATATTTGACCTATTTTTATAAAAGTTGGTCCTAATTCTTCAAATGCCTTTCTAAGATTTGAAGGGGATTTTTTTTCTTTTTCTTCTTTTTTACCTAATAAATATCCTAATCCATAATTTGTGAATACTTTTAATATTTCTTTGAATCTAGTTACTGAACTCCCCTCCATAATTACCTCCCATTATCTAATAAGTTTACTTTTTCTCGTCATTTAACATACTTTCAACTTTATATACCCTTGCTTTTAACATTTCAAATTCATCTCTAGTTACATAATTATATGCTTCTATATTCATATCTTTAATTGTAGTTGATACTTGATTTTTTTCTTCATGTTTACATTTATCATTAAATGTTCTTTTTAACTCTTCTCCAAGTTCTTTTCCTTCTTCAACTGTTATTTTTCCTTTACTCACTAATTCCTCAACAACTTCTGCGGCTTTATCATAGGTACTCGCAACAGCTCCAACACCAAACAGTAATACTTTTTTTATTTCATCCATCATTTTTATATACCTCCTAAATTACATTTACATTTATATTTATGTATTTTAATTTAAAATATATTCTAAAAATAAAAGTTAGCATATATTTGCTAACTCTCTTTTCTTTCAACACTTATTTTTCCTTGCACACTAGCAGCATTACTTTTTATAAATGTCCCCTTAGTTTCTTCATCTTTAAAATATAAATTCCCTTTTACTTTAGTATTATCAATTTCAAACCCTTTAGCCTTAATATAAATATCTCCTATAAAAGTTCCACCTTTTATTATGGTATTTTCACTTTGTATAGTTAAACTAGGAGCCTCTAAAACATAATTATTAATTATATTATTATCTTCATCTTTACTAAATAAGTTTAATTTTCTTCCAACCTTTACAACATTATTTTCCTCTGTTGTATCTGTTTTAAAGAATTCACCTTCTATAATAAGAGGATTATCTGAAGTAATATTATCAGTAATTGTGATGCTATAATCATTAGTTAATGCATATGTTAATTCTCCTTCATTTTTAACAAACTCAGTATTTTGAAACTCATCTTTCTCATTGCTTACTTCATTGTTTTCTTTAGTCCCAGTAGAATCACAACCAATCATGAAAACATACAAAATGGAAAGTACATATATTATAATTTTTCTTTTCATTATAATTATCCTCCAAGGTTATTTAAGATAATACCACTAATTGAATCCCTTAATATTTATTTTTCCTATATATTATTTAATTATTCTTATTTTGTAAAAATAAAATAAGTATAAGTATTATATATATCCTAATTGATATACACTTTAATACCTATACTCATATATTATAATTATTTGCTATATCTACTTCTTCTTATACCATATCTAAAACCTGCTCTAAAAGCAGCTTTTATTGCATCTTTAGCTCCTTTTTCATAACCATCTTTATACCCTTCATCATAAGCTTCTTTTCTTTCTTTAATAACTCTACTATTATCTTGTTCTGAACTATAATTCTTATCTTCATAATAATTTTCTGAATAAACCTTTTCTGAAAAACTATCTTCAGATTCAGCTTTAAACTCATCTACATCGTTATAATTTTCTTCACCATTATCTATATCTGAATCATGAATTATAACATTATCATATTCATCTGTAATATAATCTTCTTGTATTGTTTCCACTTCTTCTATTAGATTATCATCATCTTCAGCCTCTATAGAATTTTCATAGGATTCTTCTTCTAAATTATTATCATTTTTTGAAGCTTCTATGTCCATAATTATATCTCCTTAGAATATATCTCATACTCTATTATATGAACATCACTTTATAAGGTGTTTATTTTACGTAGTGCATAATCCATTGCCCCATCTAAATTATTACTATTTTTTCCCCCTCCTTGAGCTAGAAAATTACTTCCTCCTCCTCTTCCATCTATTAAAGTAATTGCATCCTTTAACAATACATTCATTGATAAACCTTTAATATTTTTCGAACAAGCAAAAATCAAATTAACCTTATCTTCAAACTTTATTGCAAATAGTACCACCATATTATCATCTAATGTTATTTTTTCTGCAATTTTTGTTAGATACTTTAAATCTCCATCATTATAAATCTTTTTTACTACATTTAATTTATTAACCTTAATGGCATTTTCTTTCATTTCTTTAATTTGATAATCAGCCATTTCAAGCTTTATTTTTCTATTTTCCTCTTTAATATCTTTTAATTCATTTGATAATTTATTCATTGAATGTATTGCATCTTCCTCACCACAATTTAAAAATTTACAAATTTTATTTCTAAATTCATCTTTTCTAAAATAATCTTCAACAGCCCTTTTTCCAGTCAGATATTCTATTCTTGTTGCACCTTTATGCTTTTCCCAACGTCTAATTTTTATTATTTGAAGATCTAATGTTTTACTAGGATGAACCCCACAACAAGCATTAATATCTAAATCACCAATTTTTACAATTCTAATTTGCTCATCTGTATTAGGTAAATCACGTCTAAGCTTTAACTTTTTTAGCTCCTTTTTTGAAGGTGTTAAAAACTCTACTTCAATATTTTCTTGAATGATTTCATTTGCCATTTTTTCTGCTTTTCGTATAGATTCTTCATCTAAAAATCCCTGAATATCTACAGTACTTATTTCTTTTCCAACATGAACACTAACTGTATTAGCATTAAATAAAGTAAAAAAACATCCTGAAAGTACATGCTGTCCTAAGTGCTGTTGCATTCCATCTAATCTTCTATTCCAATCTATTTTACACTTTACTTTATGTATCTTAATTGGCTTTGTTTCTGTAACATGATAAATTAATCCATCCTTCTCAAAAACATCAATTACCTTATGATTTTCTATGTAACCCAAATCACAATGCTGACCTCCTCCCCCTGGGAAAAATGCGGTTTTATCTAAAACTACATGAAACGTACCGTTAACTTCTATAACATCAAGTATTTCTGCTGTAAATTCTTTTAAATATTGATCTTTATAATATAACTTATCCATTAAAATACCTCCAACTATTTCCTAAGCATTATTTTATAAATTTTATATTACTTCATATCATAATTCAACCTATTTCACTCTCTACTTTTTATTCTATTTTTTTCCATATATATATGCTATAATATATTTAATTTTACTATTATGTTATTTATTTTATTATAATATCTCATAATTTACATATTAATGCAGTAAATTTGACATATATAAATTTCTATAGTAATGTAACGTCAAGAATAATTATTCTTATAGGAGGTGCACTTATTGTTTAAAAAGTTAATTACTTTAACCCTTGCTACAGCATTATTAACATCATCATTAAGTTTTGTCTCTGTACATGCTGCTACACCACAAGATACGATAAATGAAAACTTAGAAAAATATCAAACCCTTGATAATCAAATTTTAGAATTAAATTCTAAAATCGAAGATTTAGATGTTGAAATTGATAAAACAACAATAAAATTAAATGAAAATAACGCAGCTATTGAAGATATTGAAGATGAAATAAAAACAACGGAAGCTAAACTAGAACAAACAAAAGAAGATATAGATGAAGCACAAGTTGTATTAGATAATAGAGTAAGAAATATGTATAAAACAAATATGACTTCTAATATTTTAGTTAGTATAATTACTTCTAAAAGTATATCTGATTTATTTTCTAAGGTACAAGCTATCTCAAAAATAGTTTCTACGGACAAGCAAATACTTTCTAATATAAATGAGAAAAAAGTAGAATTAGACCTTACTATTGAAACATTAAATACAAAAAATTCAGAGTTAGTGTTATTAAAAAACACTATTGAAGAAGATTTAAAAACTATCGAAGATAAAAAGGCTGAACAAGAACAATATGTTGAACAATTAAACTCTGAAAAGGAAGCAGTTTTTTCAGTTATAGAAGAAAATGAAAAGCTATTAATATCAAAGCCATTATCTATTGCTAACTCTTCTTCTGCTTCTGTATCTGAATTGCAAAGTGCTATCGATACATTAAACTCTTACATTCCATTATTAAATAGTTCAACAACTATTAATATGGCTAAAGAAGGTATTAGCAATGCTAAAGCAAAAATATCTGAGCTTAACGCTCCATCTATACCAACGACAGGTACTACTGTTGGAGAAGCAATTAAAACATTATCTATGGAATCTACTGCCTATTATGGACATGGTATAACGGCTTCTGGCTTAAAACCTGTTAGAAATCCAGACGGTATAAGTACTATTGCCGTTGATCCAAATGTAATACCACTTGGCTCTAAAGTTTATGTTTCAGGATATGGACTTGCTATTGCTGCTGACACTGGTGGCGCTATTAAGGGTAATATTATCGATGTATATCTTAATAGTTATGAAGAATGTATGTCATGGGGAAGAAGACAAGTTACTGTACAAATTTTAGAATACCCTTGATTAGTTAATAGTTTATAGTTTATGTAGAAACTCCTTTCGGAGTTTCTTTTAAATTTAGAAATTCAGCCTAAGCTGAATTTCTTCCTTAACTCTTAACTCTCTTAATATCCGTAGTTCTCATTAAGTAACAATATAAAAATTCTATTTGGTGCTGGCTTTCTTATTACTGTATATTCTCTACAAATTCTTTCTGGACTATTGCAATTCATACATTTTCCTGTAATTACACAAGGTGTTTTTCTATTTAATCTCTTTGCATTAGCTGGTGCTGCAAGATTTTCTACTCTTGAAATTGCCTCATTAATATTCTTCACTATCTTATTTACACCAGCAATAACTATTACTTTATCTGGACCATATAACATCGCAGCAACTCTATTCCCATTTCCATCAACATTATATAATTCTCCATCTTCTGTTATTGCATTTGTACTTGTAAAATAAGCATCACAAAAGAATGCTTCTCTATATATCTGCTTTATTTCTTCTGGCTTCAATCCTTCTTTATATCTATCTAAAAATTCATATCTTCCACTTCTTAAATGGTTTATAATCTTCGTTTCAAATAAACTCATAGAACCGCCAACTGTGACTTTGCTATTTTCTTTAACTAATTCTTTTATTTTATTAATCAATTCATCTTGTGTATTAATAAAAAAACTCTCCATATTATTTTTTCTTAATGCTTCTATTGTTCTATTAATTTTCACTTCATTAACCCACTTTATATTATTATCCATTTTAATCTTTCCCCTTTGAAATTAACTTATATAATAATTTTAAACTAATATCTATTACAATCCAATAAATATTCTAATTCTTTTTTCTTACCATGTATGATATTATATTTAGTATATTTTAATTTTGAAAGGGTTAATATTATGAATTGGATTGAAGATATAAAAAATTATAAACCTTATAACGAACAAGAAGCTAAAGATAAAGATTTAATACTAAAATGTATAAATCTTCACGATGATATATTAACAAGAGAAAATACAATTGCTCATATAACTAGCTCAGGATATATAGTAAACAAATCAAGAACAAAGGTGTTAATGATTTATCATAATATTTATAAGAGCTGGGCATGGACCGGTGGTCACGCAGATGGTGATTCTGATTTACTACACGTTGCTATAAAAGAAGCTAAAGAAGAAACAGGTCTTAAAAACGTAACTCCTGTTATGACTAATATACTTGGATTAGATGTACTTAATGTTAACGGTCATATAAAAAAAGGTAAATATGTATCATCTCATTTGCATTTATCTGTTGCTTATCTATTGGAAGCTAATGAAGAAGATAAACTAATTGTCAATGAAGAAGAAACTAGTGGTGTTAAATGGCTACCTATCAATGAGCTAGACATTCACTGTAATGAACCTTACATAATAAATACTGTATATTCAAAATTTAATAAAAAGATAAAAGAGCTGAATTTATAAATTCAGCTCTTTTATCTTATTCTTGTGATAACTTTTTATAGTTTTCAAATCTTTCCTTAGCATCCTTTTCTGTCTTAGCAAATAATTCTTCTGCTAGCTCTGGGAATACTTTAGCTAATGCTGCATATCTTACTTCTCCCATTAAGAAATCTCTAAAATCTGATTTTGGTTCTTTAGAATCTAATGTAAATGGATTCTTTTCACCCTTTAATGTTGGATTATATCTATAAAGGTTCCAGTAACCACAATCAACAGCTTTCTTTTGTTCATCTGGTGTATTAGTCATACCTTTCTTAATTCCATGACTAATACATGGTGCATATGCAATTATTAATGATGGTCCATTATAGCTTTCAGCTTCTGTTATTGCTTTTATTGTTTGATTTTTATCAGCTCCCAAAGAAACTTGAGCTACATATACATAACCATAACTCATTGCCATCATACCTAAATCTTTTTTCTTTGTTCTCTTTCCTGAAGCTGCAAATTTAGCTATTGCCGCAGTTGGAGTTGCTTTAGATGCTTGACCTCCAGTATTTGAATAAATTTCTGTATCAAATACAAGAACATTTACATCTTCATTGCTTGCAAGTACATGATCTAGACCACCATACCCAATATCGTAAGCCCAACCATCTCCACCAAATATCCATTGTGATCTCTTAATAAAGAATTCCTTATCTTTTAATATTTCTTTTGCAATTTCATCACTACATCCTTGTAATGCAGTTTCTAATTTTTCTGCCCTTTCTCTAGATCCTTCACCTATGTCTTTATTATTTAACCAATCTTCCATTGCTTCTTTTGCATTACTACATAAATTTTCATCCAATGCTTTCTTAATATTAGAAGCAATTCTTTCTCTTATTGTCTTTGCCCCCATAAACATTCCAAGCCCATATTCTGCATTATCCTCAAATAATGAATTAGCCCATGCAGGCCCATGACCTTCTTGGTTCTTTGTATATGCTGTTGCTGCACCTGAAGATGCCCATATTGAAGAACATCCTGTTGCATTTGCAATTACCATTCTATCTCCAAATAATTGAGTAACTAATTTAGCATATGGTGTTTCTCCGCAACCTGCACATGCTCCTGAGAATTCTAAAAGTGGTTGTTCAAATTGACTTCCCTTAACTGTATTCTTATTCATAGGATTCTTCTTATTCTTTATATCCTCTACAGCATAATTCCAAGCTTCTATTTGATCATGTTGGGAATCAAATGGTTTCATAATAAGCGCTTTACCTGGTGCTGGACAAACTTCTGCGCAGTTAGAACATCCTGTACAATCAAGTGGTGTAACTCCTATTGTATAGAAATAAGGTACATCTCCCTTAACACCTTTAGCTTGAAGTTTTTTAAAGCTTTGGGGTGCATTCTTTAATTCATCTTCTGTAGATAAGAATGGTCTAATGCATGCATGAGGACATACATATGAGCATTGATTACATTGTATACATCTCTCTGGAATCCATTCTGGAACATTTACTGCTATTCCTCTCTTCTCATATTTAGTAGTTCCATGCATAAAAGTACCATCTTCTATATTATTATTTACAAAAGCTGATACAGGTAAATTATTACCTTCAAGCTTATTCATAGGAATACATATATTTTTAACAAAGTCAGGAACAGATATATTTTCTTTTTGTTCATCTCCAGTAGCTGATTTCCATGATTCTGGCACATCTATCTTAACTAATGATTCTAATCCCTTATCAATAGCAGCATAATTCATATTTACTACTTTTTCACCTTTTTT
Organism: Clostridium sp. K04; assembly: GCF_019734375.1. Classification (NCBI taxonomy): domain Bacteria; kingdom Bacillati; phylum Bacillota; class Clostridia; order Eubacteriales; family Clostridiaceae; genus Clostridium; species Clostridium sp. K04. The sequence goes on along the minus strand of NZ_JAASHD010000011.1, from coordinate 6,300 downwards.
ACCATATGAAGTAACTACTGCTTCCTTTAAATATTTAATAGCTTCATCAACTGGAATAATATTAGCAAGCTTAAAGAATGCTGCTTGCATTATCATATTAATTCTTCCTCCAAGTCCTATTTCTTGAGCTATTTTTACTGCATTTATTGTATAGAAATTAATATTATTTTTAGCAATATATTTTTTCATTTTAGCTGGTAATTTTTCATCTAACTCTTCTTTAGTCCAAATTGTATTTAATACAAATACACCATTTTTTCTTAATCCTTCCAAAACATCATATGAATATACATATGATTGATTATGACATGCTACAAAATCTGCTTTATCTATTTCATAATGAGCCTTTATTGGATTTTTACCAAATCTTAAATGTGAAATAGTTATTCCCCCAGATTTCTTTGAATCATACGCAAAATAACCTTGAGCATACATATTTGTATGATCACCAATTATTTTAATTGCGCTCTTATTAGCTCCAACTGTACCATCTGATCCAAGTCCCCAGAACTTACATGCTGTTGTTCCTTCAACTGCTACATCTATTTCTTTGTCAGATGCTAATGATAAGTTAGTTACATCATCAGTAATTCCTATTGTAAATCCATTCTTTGGATTATTACTCTTTAAATTTTCATAAACTGCAGCTATATCTGCTGGATATGGATCTTTAGAACCTAATCCAAATCTTCCCCCTATTACCTTTGGAGGGTTATCCATTTCATTTACTGCTCTTAATACATCTAAATATAGTGGTTCACCAATTGATCCTGGTTCTTTTGTTTTATCTAATACAGCAATTTTTTTAACTGTACTTGGAATAGTATTTAATAATCTTTCAATACTAAAAGGTCTATATAACCTTACTTTTACTAATCCAACTTTTTCACCTTTATTCATTAAATAATCAATTGTTTCTTCTACAACTTCACTTACTGCTCCCATAGAAATTATAATTCTATCGGCTTCTTTATCTCCATAATAATCAAAGCAATGATATTCTCTACCTGTTAATTCTGTAATTTTACTCATATATTCTTCTACAACAGATGGAATATCGTCATAATACTTATTTAGTGATTCACATAATTGGAAGTATACATCTGGGTTTTGCGCTGTACCTCTAGTTACTGGATGACTTGGATTTAATGCATTTTTTCTAAACTTATCAATTGCTTCACAATCTACAAGGTTAGCTAATTCATCATATTCTAAAATTTCTACCTTTTGTATTTCATGAGATACTCTAAAACCATCAAAAAAGTTTACGAATGGGATTCTGGCTTTTATTGCTGTTAAATGTGCAACTGGTGATAAATCCATAACTTCTTGAACAGATCCTTCTGAAAGCATTGCACATCCTGTAGCTCTTGCAGCCATTACATCTTGATGATCACCAAATATACTTAATGATGAAGTTGCAAGTGCTCTTGCTGCTACATGAATTACTCCTGGTAATCTCTCTCCAACCATCTTATACATATTCGGAATCATAAGTAATAATCCTTGAGATGCAGTATATGTAGTTCCTAATGCCCCACTTTGAAGTATTCCATGAAGTGCTCCTGCTGCTCCTGCTTCTGATTGCATTTCTACAACTTTAACTGGCTCACCAAATATATTTTTCTTTCCTTGTGCTACCCATTCATCTACATGTTCAGCCATTGGAGATGAAGGGGTAATAGGATAAATAGAACTTACTTCAGTAAATGCATAAGAAATATATGCAGCTGCAGTATTTCCATCCATAGTTTTCATTTTTCTCATATTTTTGCCTCTCTTTCATTAGTTTTTAATTTTATACTTTAGGCTTTTATCAATTAATTTTTTCATTCTTTATTAGTATTGAAAAAATGTAAAATATTATGTATATTACTTTTAAAGTTTTTTTACTTTTTTTAACAGATGTATTGACTGCATAATTTTTTAGTTTTATACTAATAATATAAATAAAGATATCAACGCGGGATGGAGCAGTCGGTAGCTCGTTGGGCTCATAACCCAAAGGTCGTAGGTTCAAGTCCTGCTCCCGCAACCACAAAAAGGATGTCATATGACATCCTTTTTTATTTATACTAATGAATTTACAGACATAATAAATTGTTTTGCTACTCTATTAGATCTACCACTACTTAATGCTGCCCACTTAATTGCTTCTCTTTTTAATGTTTCCTTTGGTAAATTAATATTATAAATTTCAGCTAACTTATATACTGTATTCAAATAATCATTTTGATTACCTACTGAAAAAGTCAATGTTACTCCGAATCTTTCAGCTAAAGAATGTTTTTCTTCAACTGTTTCTCTAGCATGAATTTCGTCTCCTTGTCTATCATTAAACCCTTCTCTTATTAAATTCTTTCTATTTGATGTTGCATAAATTAAAACATTTTTAGGCCTTACCTCTAAACCTCCTTCAATTAATGCTTTCATATTTTTATATTCATATTCAAACTCTTCAAAAGATAAATCATCTAAAAATAAAATAAATTTAAGACCTCTATGTTTAATTAAAGATAAAATATTGTTTAAATCCATAAAATCTTTTTTATTTAATTCAATAACTCTTAATTTTTTATTATAATATTTATTTAAAATAGCCTTTACTGAAGAGGATTTTCCTGTTCCACTATCACCAAACAATAATACATTATTGCAAAGTTCACCATTTATAAAACTTTCTGTATTATTAATTAAAATTTTTAATTGCATTTCATTTCCGATTAATTCATCAAAAGTAATTGGATCACAATTTTCTATTCCTATTAGCCCCTTATTTTTGTCCCATTTAAATCCTTTATAATAATTCATAATACCAGCACCATTTTTATAATAAAAATCTACTAGTAAATTTCCTATGGTATTTATATCTTCATTATATTTAAAAATATTAAAAATTGGATCATTATCTGAAATTTTATTATCATTTAGTGTACAAAACTCTTCTGAAATATCAAATAATCTTTTAATTACTCTTATATCATTTAATGCTATATTAAATAAATTTTTATCAATTTCATTACCAACTTTTTCTGATTTTATTGTGAACAAATTTTCATCTTGTCTTACTAAATAACATAAATACATTTTAAACAAATCACCATCAATAGGTAAATCCAAAGCCTTTTCTAATAACCTATTTAAAATATATTGATGTTTATCATAATTATCTTCTTCCAAATAACTTAACACTTCAGATATAATTATGTCATCATTTAAACTATTAAATAAAATAAACCTCTTCATTCTTCTCACCCCATTAAAACAAAATTAATTATATAATACATTTTTATCCATTTTTATTCAATAAAAAAGATATAGAGTATTTATTTAATACTCTATACCCATAATCTATATCCTTAATACTCTTCTTTAATAATACCTACTTTTATCTATTTTCTATTTATTACTTTTACCTGTATACCTTCCATAACATCAAACGCTTTTTCATGTAATTCTTCATTAAATCCCGCACATAACTTAGCATCAACTAAAATTTCTGCATTAGTATATTGTGATTGAAACATTACTACATTACTTATTACACAAATATTTGTTACTACACCGATAATTTCAATACAATTAATATTTTCTCCAAGTTTTTCACTTAATTCAATCATTTTACTAGGTGAAATACCAAATGAACCCTTATTTATATGAATTGTATTTTTATTATTAATGAATTCACTAAGTTTTCCATAAAGTTCATGTCCTTCAGTATTTAAAATACAATGTGTTACAGGTAAATTCTTACCTTCTCTAGTTGCTAAATAATCCTCTGTATGAGTATCATATGTAAATACTACTTTATCTCCTTTTGACAAATAACTATTTACCTTTTCATATATTCCCTCTTCTATTTCTTTAGCTTTTTCAAATCCTAATGCTCCATCTACAAAATCCTTTTGATAATCTACTACAACCAATACTCTTTTCATTATCCATCCTCCTAACTATAAATTAATTAAATATATTTTACCATAACACCTATCTAAATGTTACTTCTGTATATACACTTATTTTTAAAAATTACATATTTATTTTCTTAAAAATTTCTGATATTTAACTTTTTTACCTTTATTAAAAGGTTAATCTTTTATATAATGGTAAAGTAATAAATTATATGGTTAAATTTTGGAGGTAATTTAATGGAATTTTTAGAAATTATAAAAGCCATAATTCTCGGTATCGTTGAAGGGGTAACCGAATGGCTTCCTGTTAGTAGTACTGGTCACATGATTTTAGTTGACGAATTTTTAAAACTAAATGTTTCAAAAGAATTTATGGAAATGTTTTTAGTAGTTATCCAGCTTGGAGCTATTTTGGCAGTTATTTTATTATATTGGAAAAAGATTTTCCCGTTTAAATTTGATAACGGTGTTAAAGTTGAAAAAGATACAATTATAATGTGGATTAAAATATTAATTGCATGTGTTCCTGCAGCTATCGTTGGACTTTTATGGGATGATTATTTAAATGCTTTATTTTATAACCCAACTACTGTTGCAATTATGTTAATTTTATTTGGTATTCTATTTATTGTTATTGAAAACTACAATAAGGGTAAAAATCCTAAAATAAATAGTTTAACAGAAATAACATATACAGTTGCCGTAATGATAGGTTTATTTCAATTAATAGCAGCTGTTTTCCCTGGTACTTCTCGTTCTGGTGCAACTATAGTTGGTGCATTATTAATAGGTGTTTCAAGAACTGTAGCAGCTGAATTCACTTTCTTCCTTGCTATTCCTGTTATGTTAGGTGCAAGCGCATTAAAACTTGTTAAGTTTGGATTAAAGACTGGTTTTGTTATGACTGGAAGTGAACTTACTATATTATTAGTTGGAATGATTGTTGCATTTATTGTGTCAATTCTAGCAATTAAATTCCTTATGTCTTATATTAAAAATAATGATTTTAAAGTATTTGGATGGTATAGAATTGTACTTGGAATATTAGTATTAGCATATTTCTATGTAATAAGATAATCTTTACATAAAAAAGACTGAGTAAACTTACTCAGTCTTTTTTAGTACAACTCATAAATATCTGAAAACTCAATATTAATCTTTTGTACTAATGGTTTATTTTCTGCATCTATTATCCTACTATTATTATCATTATCTTCTTCCATTCTTACATTTGGAAGCTTTATAACAATCTCACAACCTTTTTCAACTTCCTTTTCTAAAGAAACTGTTCCCTCATGAAGTTCTATTAGGGACTTTACTAATGAAAGCCCAATTCCACTTCCTTCTTTCTTTCTATTAAAAGATTTATCTTCTTGAACAAATCTTTCAAAAATATGCTCACTAACTCCTTTTGATATACCACTTCCATCATCTTTAACTCTGATTGTAACAAATTCATCATCCGCATCCATTAAAACACTTATGTTTCCATTGTCATCAGTAAACTTAACTGAATTAGATAATAAATTTAAAATTACTCTCTCTATACTTTCAGGATCACATTTTATTATAAGTTCTTCAACGTATGTATCAAATAAAACATTAATATTTTTTGCTTCAACATAAGGAATAATTGACAACGTAATATCCTCTACTAAACTGACGATTTCATAATTTCCAAAGTTAAGATTCATAAATCCAGAATCTATCTTTGTAATATCAACAAGATTATTTACTAATCTTAATAATCTAAAGCAATTTTGTTTTATAGTTCCATCATATTTGCAATAAGCTTTCCATAAAGCATTTTCACCTTGGCTTTTGCTAATTTCAAGTAATTGAAAACATGAATAAATTATATTAATAGGTGTTTTAATTTCATGTGATAAATTTGCAAAGAACTGAGTCTTTGCTTTTTCAATCTCTTTAATTTCATTATATTTTTTTTGAAAGTCTTTTAAATTGTTTACTTGATTATTTAATTTATTACTTACTTCTATTCTTCTAACAACTTCAATATATAATCCAACAAGTAAAATTAAATATGCTATAGTACTTAAAAATCTATTATAAACTAATACTTTCTCTGCATATTTAGAGAAAATATTTAAATAAAAAATTCTTCTAATTGTAAATATACTTATCGTAGTAATAAATATAGTGTAAATAAACTCACTTTTTCTTATACACCTTTTTACTAGGATAAGTAATAATATTACATAATAAATTAGCAAACTACATTGAATTATATTCCAAAAATTAATACTTTTTATTGAAAATATATTGCTTAAATTTAATTTCACTTCTATAAATGTCCTTAGTACGAGAGGACCGGGATGGACTGACCTCTGGTGCACCAGTTGTTCCGCCAGGAGCATGGCTGGGTAGC